>PFGG01000039.1 GCA_002783405.1 bacterium (Candidatus Blackallbacteria) CG13_big_fil_rev_8_21_14_2_50_49_14
ATAATTTCCATTGGGCGTTCTCCAATAGTTTAGTCACTTTACAGAGTACGCCCACTTCTTTGGAACTTCAAAATCTCCGAAACTACAGTTCACCGATACGGAGAGTTGAGGTAAAAGTGGGAATGATGAGAGACAGTATTGAAAAATTTGGTCATAATAGAAAGGTTCAAGAACAAATTTTAGAGTTTTGGATGTTTGTAGAACAAGCAGGTCTGAAATCCAATTATGATAATACTTTACGGCTTGAAAATATTGCAGTGATGCGAAAATGGTCAGTATGACTCAAATATTAGTTCATGAAGAAGAAGCCATTTCTCTGTCCAGCTTGCCTTGCAACACCGTCACCCACTTGACTGGCGCAAGTGGTGATGAATGAAAATGGAAAAAAAGAAATTATTGGTTCTAGATTTAGATGAAACGCTTATTTATTCCAGTGAGTCAAAACTAAATAGAGAACAAGATTTTTTTGCTGCTGATTATTATGTCTATAAAAGACCTTATCTTGACGATTTTTTAGAGTACTGTAGACAAAATTTTTTTATTTCTATTTGGACTTCAGCAGATGCATTTTATGCAAAAGATATAATTAAATCAATATTTAAAGAAGACGATCACTTTGAGTTTATTTGGACAAGAGAGAAATGTACAAATTACTTTGATCAAGAATTTCTAGAGTATATTCCTGTTAAAAATTTTAAGAAAATTAAAAACAAAGGTTATGATTTAAACCATGTAATATGTCTGGATGATTCACCAGAAAAACATATTAAAAATTATGGCAATCTAGTTAGAGTAAAGCCTTATTTTGGTGAAGTTGAAGATAATGAGTTATTATTTTTAATTGAATATCTAAAAAAATTACAGTTTGAAATAAATATTCGTATTGTAGAAAAAAGAGGCTGGAGAAATTTCATATCAAATCATGCTTGATCAAAGATTTTCGAATATACAAATTTCAAAATTGTATTTAAATCAGCCCCGCAACGATGCTCCTCAACCTGTCTTGCTGCGTAGCGCAAGTTAATGGCGGGCCGTTTTCCTCGACCTAAGGCCAGCAAAGAATCCCTGCTCAGCAGACTGTGCTGCCGAGTTCATAGCAATCACTTATGCAAACTCAAGTCTAGAACTCTAACGTGTAGGCAATTCGGTTCCTTGGTTCATAATCTCTATATAACGAGTGTAACTGAATAAACGATTTCGCTTTTGAGCGGTTAATTCGCTGACGATGCTCAAATTCCCTAGATGTCCCAGGCCCTTATTCACAGTAGCAGGAGACAGGCCTGTCTTCTCGCAGAGCTTCGCTACAGTCGAAAGAGGCGTTTCAAGTAATACTCGATGAATCGCTTGGCAAGATGGAGCTGCTCTGCCGAGTGTATTGATCTTGTCCCTGGATTCGTTAGCCAGTGCCAATAGCTCTTCAGCAGTCGTGACGGCTTGGTTTGCCGTCATGACGACAGCTTCAGCGAAAAAGTCCAGCCAGGCTTCCCAATCGCCTGTCATGCGGACACGGGTCAGCAGTTCATAGTAGTATTGGCGATGTGTTTTAAAAAAAAGACTCAGATATAGCAATGGCTCCCTTAGAACGCCTTGCTCGCAAAGTAGTAGCGTAATGAGCAAGCGCCCCAATCGACCGTTGCCATCTAGAAATGGATGTATGGTTTCAAACTGGACATGTGCCAAAGCGGCTTTGAGCAAAATCGGAGTGGGTTCAGGTTGGTCATGAAGAAAGCTTTCCAGATGTCCCATGCATTCCATAACCAGATCTGCTGGAGGCGGAACGAATGCCGCATTGCCAGGACGCGTTCCCCCAATCCAGTTTTGGCTTCTGCGAAACTCACCCGGCGATTGTCGGCTACCACGCCCTTGGCTCAGTAGCACTTCATGAATTTCACGGATCAGGCGTAGCGAGAGCGGAAAGCCCTCTTTCAGCCTCTTGAGCCCATACATTAAGGCTGCAACATAGTTACTCACTTCCTCAACGTCATCGAGCGGAACACCAGGAACCTCATCCAACTCGAAGAGTAGCAAATCTGAGAGGGAGGATTGAGTACCTTCGATCATGGAAGAGAGTACAGCTTCCTTGCGCACATACATGTATAGGAAAAGGACCGTATCCGGGAGCAGTCTGGTAACGCTGTCCAGACGGCCTAAAGCCAACAAAGCCTGATCAAAACGATTGCGAAGCTCTGGAGTCCATTCGATAGGCGGTTGTGGGGGTAAAGCAGCAGGAACATACGCCTTGGCCTTTTCTCCAACCGTTGAAATCGTGACGTAGTACCCTTGAATCTCGCGTAGCATAGACAGAATCGATCCTAAAATAATCTTAAATCTTATTTTATCATATTGTGTTATCCTAAAATAAGATTGAGCCAAATTTTAGTTTGAGCTTATAGCATAAATTTGATTCTCGAAATTAAGAACTGCTAGCAGAGCCTGAAGTGTGATACTTAGAAGGCTCTTACTTGCTGCCGTATCGTACCGACAGAGCGGCACAGTTTGATTATTTTACACAATGAGGAAAACCAAGATGGTTGAAGGAAGCTGCCTTTGTGGCAACATCAAGTATCAGCTAGAAATAAATCCTGAACAAATATTTAACTGTCACTGTAAATTTTGTAGAATGTAGGTTTTAGATATGAAATCAAATATTTCTGGGGGATTAGTACATGAATTGCCTGCTGATTTGGCCAAGTCATTAACTGAAAAAGACGTACTGAGTATTTGGGAAACCTTGTCGCCAATTGGCCGTAACGAATTCATTTGCTGGGTTGAGGATGCCAAACAAGAAAAGACAAGATTAAGACGTATTATTCGAACAATAGAAGAGCTGCAGGAAGGAAAGAAACGACCTTGCTGTTGGGCAGGATGCATACATCGTACTGACAAGAAACCCAGTAATTGGCAGCAAGATGTTTTGATCGCTAAAAAAACGAATAAGTCCGATACAAAGTAAAATCAAGCCTATCACCAGACTGTGCAAATTGAATTGGAATATTATATACAATGTAGACTCCTGGTAGATAGAAAGGAAAAGTATTGAATACCCTCAGCCTATTAGGTAGCGGTTGGCTTGGTTTTCCATTAGCACTGAATTTCATAAAAGCGGGTTATAGAGTCAACGTTTCAACGACTTCAGAAGATCGAATTGCGAACTTAAAATCTATCGGTGCCAATCCATTCATCGTAAATATAGACTCATTAACAAACAACGTTCAACACTTTTTTCAATCAAAGATCCTGATTGTAAATATACCGTCAAAAAGCATTGAAAATTTTCGCAATCTTGTAAACAGGATTGAAGGTTCCGATATCCAGAAAGTATTGTTTGTAAGTTCTATATCTGTATATGAAAACAAGAAAAGGTCTATTACAGAGTCAGATACTGAATATTTTACGGAAACCCCTTTGCTGGAGATAGAGAAATTATTCCAACATAACCGTAAATTTCAAACTACAATCGTAAGATTTGGAGGATTAATCGGTTACAGTAGACACCCAGGACATTTTATTAATTTAAAAAAAGTCGTTCAAAATCCTGATTCACCGGTTAATCTGATTCACCAAGATGACTGTATTGGTATTATCAAGCAAATAGTTGAGCAGCAAGTTTGGGGAGAAATTTTTAATTGTTGTGCAGACACGCACCCAACTAAAAAAGAGTTTTATATGCGTGCAGTGAATCTGATGGGCGGCAGTCCACCGGAGTTTGGAGAAACTGATGCCAGGTTTGGAAAGATCATCAAAAATAATAAAGTAAAGCAGTTGTTAAACTACAAGTTTAAACACCCTGATTTAATGAAAATAGATTTCAATGAGAGCATATAACCATGGGTTCGAGCTGAACGGGCTTGTTGGTGAAGCTTGCTCAACCCTACAACCCTGGACAGTAACGCGTTAAAGGATTTCTTGCATGAATCTGTCCACACTCATACGCAAACCGATTTTGCTGCTCGGTACGAGCACATTGCTCACCCATAGGCTCCTGCCTGCTTCGGCCTGCTGCTTGTCCTTGCAGTCCTCGTCAGCGGGATTTTCCAGAGCTGGGCCACCGCCGCCGATTCCAAAACCCACCCCGCCCCAGGAAAAATGTATCATGTGGATGGGCTGGCCTATCATCTCTACTGCTTGGGGCAGGTCACACCCACTTATCACCCACTTATCTGGAGTCAAGAATGTCTCAGCCCCGCTATTTCATGCAAGAAGCCCTCAAAATGGCCCCTCAAGGCCTTGAACGAGGTGAATTACCGATTGGCGCTGTGGTTGTCTTTCAAGGGCAGATAATCGCCGCAGCCCATACCCAAGAATATGCTCAGGGGCGTCTGCTGGTGCATGCTGAATTGCTGGCCCTCGAAATAGCAGATAAAATCAAGCCACTTATGCCCTTGAAATGCCCAGTGATGGTGCCGTGGCTTTGGTGCAAAACTGGCAGCGCCCAGAGGCCGACTTTCCCAATTATCACCTGCCCCAAATAAACGGGGGGCTCTTGCGGGAGGAGAGCTTGAACCTGTTTCGGCAATATGTATCACGCCACCACTCAGGCGCTCTCTGGGAATGGGCCACAAACATTATTCAGAAAGCAGCAAAATGACAATACCCCATGGCGTTGTTGCATGAATACTGAGATAAAAAAGCCCCCGAGAAGGCCAAAAAGCTGGTAATCTCAGGGTATAAAAAAACATTAATGCCCCAAAACCGAAAAATTGGGTCACTGGCCTGGGTATAGCAAATCTTTAAATCAAAGGGGAAGTGTCACATTCTGGTTTTCAAAAGAAGTCCAAGAAAATTGGCTGACAAACGTCATGGTACTTTACAAATTACCCTTGAGGGGAACAGAAGGATTGAGTCCGCTCACTCTTTGTTTTAGCAGAGATTAAATTAGAAGTCCCTGAATACAATAACTTTTTTAATTTCAAGTGGAAACTCCGTCTCTTACGATTCAGTTCAGTCAATGCTTTTGGCCCAGGCACTTCTAAAAAACCTTTCATTAGGCGTTCAAAATACTTAAAGGCAGAACACGCAAAGTTTCCGACAAACTGATTCAAAAATTCGGGTATACTTTCCACTGGGAGTTCTCTAAAGTGACGAACCCTTTAGAGAGTACGTCCTTCTTTTGAATTTAAAAATCTCCGAAACTACAGGTGGATCCTTCGGGTAAGACATAGAGCTAATGTGGAGGATTGTATGGAGAATAATAATAGCAGAAGAGAAAATGACGCTCAACATGTGCCTTTTGTTGATTGGTTAAAAATAACCTTTGTATATTGTTTAGTTCCAGTTGCGCTCTTTATAAGTGCTGGAGATTTTCAATGGGTTAATGCCTGGATATTTTCTATTGCAATAGTAATAGCAGGTGTTGGTGGTAGAATTTGGGCAGAAAAAAAACATCCAGGAATAGTAGAAGAACGTTTATCGTCAATCAAAATAGATAAATCGAATATAAAAGTATGGGATAAAATACTTGCTCCACTAATGGCTTTTAGTATTGGATTCCCTTTGCCAATAATTGCCGGTCTTGATCATCGGTTTATGTGGTCGCCCATCTTCTCATTTTGGCTATCGCTAATGGGTTTCATATTTATAATCTCTGGTTATTTATTTGCAGTATGGGCTTTAGCTGAGAATAAGTTTTTTTCTACTGTTGTGCGAATTCAATCAGAGAGAGGACACTCTGTCTGCGATTCTGGTCCATATAGAATGGTTCGTCATCCAGGTTATGCTGGTAATGTTTTCGCATTATTTGGAATTGTATTATTTTTAAATTCCATATGGGCTCTTATTCCAACATTATTCGCTTTAATGATAACGATTATGAGAACAGAAAAAGAAGATCAAACATTGAAAGAAGAACTACCTGGTTATGCTGATTATGCACAACGTGTACATTATAAATTATTCATTGGTATTTATTAATCAGGAACTACAGATTAAGCAAAGGTCGCTCTGACATCGCGCGTTATGTTGACTAAATTCCCGTCCTCACTTGCAGATCAACAAGCCGCGTACCAGACATCATCTAGAGAGGTAACAACGCCATGCGAATTTCATCATTCGTTGTTTTGTCCCTGAGCATCGGGGTGCTGGCAAGCGCGTGTGCAAGCACGCGCGTCACATTCACCCCTGATGAGCCACCAGCCTACTTATGTCGGGCAAAGAGCGAAAACAGCGCGATTCTCGTCCTGTGGGCCACACAGTGGCGTCCAGACCAAAAGGATATCCCTCTGCGCGAGGTCGCTGCAGAGCAAGGCATTACTCACTTCTTCAATACCTCAGGCTGTTATGCTCAAGCAGAAATACGAAAAACTTCAGCTGAAGAATTAAGCTCAAAAGAAAAGCTTGAACGGCTCATAAACAGTGCAAACAGCAAGCCTGACCGGGTTCTGATAATTGTAGTTCATGAACTTGGGCCTGTTGTAAAACTATTCTCTTCACTCGCCTTTATTGATGGTGGAACAGAAGTCGTGCTAAGTATAAGCGAGTATGGAGCACAAAGAAGGCATCCATCACAGACCTTTTCTGTGCGCTGGGAAAACGGAGGGCCAGGCATCATCAAGGGAGTAGAGTCTCTGCCAGAAGATATGGAAGCTGCGCTTATTGCAAGCCTGAAACCAAACACACAATGAAGGAAAGTCTCACCCATGCCGACCTTCGCAAGAAACAGAAAAACTGGATAAAACAGTGCGCAATATTCTTCGAAAGCATCACGAAACAGATCTACAAACTCGTTTTAGGCTTTCTGAAAGTAAATGGCCAAAATAGTTAGAAAGGAAAGTGAAAAAATGAGTCGAAAAAAAATATTAGGAATAAATGGCAGCGCAAGCATAAATTCAACGAATCGAAATATTTTAAAAAATATATATAAATATCTTAGTATCGAATGTGATTATCAAATCATCGATAATCTTAACACATATCCACATTTTCAAACTGAACTGACAGATTCAAATGTGCCGGAAGATATAGTTAATTTACGCAATGAAATTCTGAACTCTGACGGAATCATTATATCATCGCCAGAATATATATTTAGTATTCCAAGTAGACTAAAAAATATTATTGAATGGTGTGTTTCAACCACCGTATTTTCAGATAAACCCATTTGCATCATTACAGCTTCAGCAAGTGGAGAAAAAGGCCACGAAGAACTAAAATTAATCATGAAAACAGTACAAGCGAAAATTTCTGAAGAATTATGCTTATTAATAAGTGGATCAAAAGGAAAATTTAATCAAAATGGGGATATTATAGATGAAAGTTTAGAAGAAAAGCTTAAAAAGCTTATGATACAATTTGAACAATCCATATGAAATAAGCCTCCTTCGTCAGTGCTTATTCTACAAACTTGTTAGTCAAAAAAGGAAAATCAGATGTTACGTATTCCAGCCGCCCCAAGTTCGATCCAAAAGGGATACCCCTTAAAAAATATTTTGGGTTTAGATGCAGTAGACTGTTTGGCGGGAAATATCTCTTATGTCTATCCAGCTTTTCCTCATGCAGAATTCAAGAAAAGCGCATTAGAGGGACTTGAATCACTGGAATTTATGGAAAGAGGGGGGCATATTGCCAGCGCACTTCAACAATATTTACCCCCAAAATACGAAGAAGCCATTCAAGTAATTCTTGATTCTCTGCCACCTCCAAATATTGCAACAGAGAGGCTTGGTCTCGCAGTCTTATTTTATCTGCCGTACAGTTGCTTTATTTCCAAATATGGCCTTGAAAAGGAATATAACGGAGGAGAGGATCCCTTTGAAATTTCTATGAAAGCTCAGTACGAACTAACAAAACGAAGTACCTCTGAATTTTCAATTCGGCCATTCTTAATAAATGATCAGGAGCGTACGCTATCGCGTTTAAAGGAGTGGGTCTCTGATCCCGATCCTCATGTTCGGCGTCTCTGTTCCGAAGGTTCACGGCCTCGACTTCCCTGGGCACAGCGAATTCCTGCTTTCATTGAAGATCCAACCCCCCTATTACCGATACTGGAAGCGCTTAAAAATGATGAGAGCATCTACGTGCGTCGCAGCGTCGCGAATAGTCTTGGCGATATTGCGAAGGCTCATCCAGATTGGGTCTTTGAACTCTGTGAAAAATGGCTTGGCGATGCAAGCAAGGAAGTAAGGTGGGTCATTCGTCATGCATTGAGATATCCGTGCAAAAAGGGAAACAAGCTTGCCTTGCAGCTTCGGACTCACGCAAAATAAACAGCGCAAAATTCCGAAAGAGAGAAACCAATGAAGTCTCGATTGAAGGAGACAATCCTTTCTAAAGACCTCGTTTCAGGAAAGGGTTGGTCTGTAGGGCTCAGACGCGCGCCAAAACCTGCTTGATAAAATGACTTGCCGGATTATCTGGACTGATTTCAGGATTCCAAATCAGGTAGCTTATGAGATAGTGTTCAAACGGAAGGGAGGACAAGGCCACCAACTTATTTTGACGTAAGCGGTTGAAAACATTGCTCTCGGGCAAATACATGGCGCCTTTGCCCAGCTCGCATAAATGCAATGCCGTGTCTTGATCCGCTTCAGCGACGACGGGTAAATGCCGCAACGCCGATGGCCAATACAGAGCACGATAAGCCGCAAAAACAGGGTTGAGTAAAATCAAGGACCATTCATCCCAGGAGCGGTGTGCCAGTTCAGGTTGAACCACCATCACAAACCGATTGAGATCCACGATTTGAGAGCACAGGTCAGGTGAGTTTGGGGGCATCAAATAAAAAGCACAGTCAAGTTGCCCTTTCAATAATTGAGACTCTGCTACCTGAAGCGAGAGTTCCTGCTGGTATTCAAAACAAACAGGCAGATTGGCACGTATAAATTGTTTCATGACCAGAAATGTCGGTAAACGGGGAATGATGGGAGCTGCAATGCGGATCTTTTGTTCTGAAAACGGCAAAGAATGGCCTTGAAAATGATCTTCAATATTTTGGAGTTCGCTTAATAAGGCCCTCGCTTTGTCTACGAATTGATGACCCGCAAGGGTCAGTTCTTGCCTGCGTCCGCTGCGCTGAAAAAGTGGATAGCCAAGTTTTTTTTCAAGTTGTTTGATACGTTTACTCAGTGCCTGCTGCGTGATATATAGCTTATCCGCAGCCTCACTAAAATGCAGACTTTCTGCCAGCGTCAAAAAATAAAAAAGGGATTCAAAGCTAAACTCACTCATCGTGCCAACTCAGTTTCTATATAATGCACCAATAAGCTACGGGTACGTTGAACGAGGGGGGAAATTTCTCGATCAGCGCGCCAGATCAAATAAGGGATCAGGGCTGCCTCTTGGGGAGGACTTGCAAGCATCGCCATTTGCTGCAATTTAAAAAACTCAGAAACCAGGCACAGAGGCAACCAGGCGGCAGCCAAGCCACTGCTCGCCAGGTCTAAAATGCCGCTAAAACTTTCAACTCGCAATACTATCCGTCGGGGGAATTTCAGATCATCCCAGGGGCCGTGCAGACTCCCAGCTTGACTGTGTGTGCTGGCAACATAATTTAATTCATGCCAGGGCCTGATTGCCTGTGGCAAACCCGCAATGACATAGGGGGTGGCACTGCCCGCATGCCAAGCCAACAGGGGATCTTGCGGTTGACGGCAGCTTAAGCCAAGCGTCAAGCCCCCCTTTAAAATGCGTTGTTCGAGATCTTGCGCCTGACTACAGCGATGAATACGGGGGTAGAGATCCGGAAATTCTGAATCAAGTTTTTCCAACAATTTCGGGAGAACTTCAATCGGCCATGCGCTACACCAACCCAAGGCAAGCTCTTGTGAAAAGGTCAGAGCCGAATCTGAAGGCAAGCCCTTCAAATTTTGCATCTGTACATTGATTGGGCTCAATAATCTCAGCAAGGCAATGCCTTCTGTCATTAAGACCACATCGTCACGATCCGTATAAATAAATAAGCGGGTCGCCAGTTTATTTTCAAGGGCCAGTAAATTTCGAAGCAATGAACGCGGGGTGAGATGCAGCCGTTCAGCCGCTTGCGAAAGATGAAGCGTTTGACTCACTTCGAGGAAGCAGATCAACCATTTTCTTTTGATGCCTGGAAAATTAAGCCTATTCAACTGACAGATTCCTCATACAAGCGGCAGATAAATGCCCCTGATAACCCTCTGGCTCAGCAACTGAGCGCTCCCAAGTAAACGCAAATAGAAAATCCTTCTACAAGGGTTTCTCTGAAGAAGAATTCAACGCTGTTTCAGACATTGTATAGCATTGATCGTCTGAACGGAAAAGCGCATTCAAACCCAAAGGAAAAGGAGCAGGCAGCCATTCATCATGGCCAGAGGATGTTTTTTTAGGTGAAAATCCGTGCCTTATTGTCGTTGGGCAACAGCAGCACCGGCCCAGGCTCCGCCGACTCCTGCTCCAGCGCCTAAGGCTCCCCAGGTAACGGCAGAGCGGAGTCCGCCCCCCATCGCCCCCAGTAATAAACCCACGCCGCCGCCCACCACAGAGCCATATAAAGCAGCCTTTTTTTGATCCAGGGTTTGATTGGCCACAACAGCCCCAATGGTAGCGCCAGCGATGGCGCCAAGTCCGCCCCCCATCAAAAAGGCCAAGGATTTATTGTCATCCACATTGCCCGTCACAAATTCAAGGATTTCTGCTGCTGCCTGCGCCGATAAGCCTGCAGCAACTCCACCCACCACAAATCCTGCGCCCGCTCCTTTGAGAGTCGGTAAGATTCCTTTTTGGATTTTAATCTGATCCCCACTTAAAAGTGCAGTTTCGGCAGCAAGGTTATGTGGTTTTGGTGCCTGAGATGCTTTGGCAACAGGCGCAGAAGGCAATGCAGAAACAGAGGTGCTGGGCTGAGGTGTCGTTGAAATAATCATGGCTTTGAGATCTACCTTTGGAAAGAGTGATAAAGAAAAAAACAAAATCAAATAGATGCGTTTAAAGTATCAAAAATCAAACTTTCGTGTCCAACAACTTTTCTAATCCAAAAGCAGGTCAAGAAAGTTGTCTATCCAAATTATCTGACAGTGAGATCAGCCCCAAACTCTCCTGCGCCCCAGAAATCGAGATGCCAAATTTGAGTATCGAGCGAAGCGCTGTGGAAAGCGGCAAGTATCTTCATTTCCTCTGCTCGGGAAGCACAGACGGGAGGGGGTTTCAGGCCTACCGCAATCCAGTCCCAGGGTCTGTTCAAGCACAGGCAGGAGCTTTTCGCTCTGAGGAGGCCAGGACGAGAGATTGAGCATTGAATCGAAACGTAAGATCGGACAAAGACGCACTTACCAGCTTCTTAACCGAGACTCAGGTCTTGATTGAACGGTTCTGTAGACATTACAATGAGCAAAGGCCACATGCCAGTATGGATTATTTAACACCTTTGAAATATGCTGAGAAATGCAAGAATTCACAGGGCTTTCACCACAATGAACAGGGCCTGATCGGGCATGCGATCGGCAGCGCATCTTTTACAAACTCGTTAGCCGTATTTGCGCAAGATTTCTTTGTGAAAATTATACTTGGCCAGCGGTTTTGCTCTTGCAGAGGCCAAAGTCTGATTGTTACTTATACGTCAGAAATATTAACCGAGGTTATATACCATGTCTATGCTTAACTATCTGCCAGCGTCATCATCGGTGTTCGTCACAGGTGGTTCGGGCTTTCTAGGTCGTCAATTGATTCAAGATTTAGTCACAAAAGGTTTTCAGGTCAAAGCCCTGGCCCGTTCCGACAAGGCTGCGGCAACAGTTAAAAGTCTGGGAGCAATGCCCGTGAGGGGTGATCTGGATGATATCGCCGCGATGGCGGCAGGCATGGCAGGTTGTGCAGCGGTGATTCATTCCGCCGCCAAGGTCGAGCAGTGGGGCAAGTGGGAAGATTTTGAACACATGACGGTACAGGGCAGCAAAAATGTCATTGCGGCGACCCGTCAGGCGGGCATCAAACGGCTGGTGCATATCAGCACCGAAGCGGTCTTGGCTGGTGGTTCGGCCATCATCAATGCCGATGAAAACACGCCATTACCGAGCAAGCCCAATGGTATGTATCCCTTATCGAAGAAACTGGCAGAGCAGGCGGTATTGGCAGCTAACAGTGGCGATCTGGCGGCAATTATCGTGCGACCCCGCTTTATCTGGGGTAAAGGCGACACTACCTTATTGCCCAAATTGGCTGAAGCGGCGCGTACTGGCAGCTGGTTGTGGTTTGACGGCGGCAAGCATCAAATGTCGACGTGTCATGTCAGGAATGTGTCGCAGGGTGTCATTCTGGCAGCCTGTCATGGTCGCGGTGGGCAGATCTATTTTCTCACCGATGGTGATCAGGTCAATTTTCGCAACTTTGTCACGGCTCTGATACGTACCCAGGGCGTAGAGCCAGGTAATAAAGTAGCACCAATCTGGCTGGCTGATGCGATTGCAGCCACCAGCGAAATGGTATGGAAAATTTTGGGGCTAAAAGGCGAGCCGCCGATCACCAAAACAGCCGTAAACCTGTTTTTTAAAGAAGTGACGATCAATGACAGCAAAGCCCGCAATGAGCTGGGGTATGTGCCGGTGATCAGTGTGGAGGCGGGGCTGGCGGAGTTGAAAGTCTAGACACGGGTTCATCCGCTTTTGGCGTTTAATTTGTTACAATGCCCACATGAAACAAGCGAAACGCACCGTTGCACATTTACCCTGGCCCAGCAATCTAACGCTTCAGGAAAAATCGGATAGTCCAGAGTTTCACCTCTGGTATACCCCCAAAGCCATGAGAACGGGATGAGCCACGAGTCAAAAGCGCTTGACCGCTTTGAATTAATTGCCCCCTGCGGTCTGGATTGCAAACTTTGCCAGCGTTTTAAAAGAGAGAAAAATCCTTGTCCTGGATGCCGCGGTGATGATGCTGAAAAACTCCCCTCTTGCCTGAGTTGCCACATTAAAAATTGTGAGCACATTCGAAGTGGAGAAGTTAAATTTTGTCACGAATGTTCGTTTTACCCTTGCAAAGACATCCTCAGTCTCGACAAACGTTACAAGGCATCATATGGCATTAGTGTGCTCGAAAATCTCAATGAAATTCGAAAAGATGGGTTAAATCGCTTTGTACAGCAACAAGAGCAAAGGTGGTCTTGTCCCAATTGCGGAGAAGTCCTTTGCATGCACGAATCCAATTGCTTAAATTGCGGAGAGACTTGGCGTAATAAAAAGTAATACGCAGTAAAGAAAGATATGAGAATTTCAGCGACAAGCAAATCGTCAATAAACTGCGTTGAGCAGAAAAACGTCAAGCTGAAGGTCAATCAATTGCTGTCATCATCAAGCATTTGGGAGTCACTCAGCAGACTTATTTGTAAGCCAAACTATGCGGAGAAAGTCGCTTGAAAGCGTCTATTTTAATTAAAAAAATAGGCCCGGATGATTTTAAAGTATTTTATATCCCTGAGGCACCCATAGAGTGAAGTGCTAATTTGGCGATCCCCATACCAGCCAACATCCCAAAACAAAAACCTGTTCCGGCAGCTGCATAATTGCCCAATTTGGCTTCTTCTCTCTCCAATTTATAGGCCCCAGAAATGGCTGCACCCGTTGTCATTACCAGGGCACTGGTGCCCATAAAAACAGCCAGTTTAGAATTGGGTTTTACCCCCATGGTCGCCCCCAGGGCCAATCCTCCCACAAAGCCTGCGCCAGCTGTAAGGCCTTGAATTCCCAATTCAGCTTTTGAACCGTCAATCACATGGGGGGAATCAAGAAACAGGGGGGAATTGGACTCCCGTTCAGGAATAGCAACACGACCTGAGAGCTTGATATGATCTGCGCTAACATGCAATTGCCCTTTGACAGGAACCTGGTCTAAGAGCTTTTGAGTTTGTTTATCTATCGCATCATGCCAGTGTTTGACGGTTTTTTCAGCTCCTTTGACATCAATACCGTTATGTTCAGCCTCCTGACGGAGCGCTTTGAGATGTTTGGCTGCTGCGCTATCAATCTCATGGGCCAGTTTATGGGCTTCTGTTTGAATTTGTTTAAATGCTTTGCTCTCCGGCAATTTGACCTGGGGCAAACTCAGATTTAAATTCACGCGTATTTCTGACATCTCTGATTCTCCACTTCACTCGTTCAAGAAAACATTTTCTCAAGGGGATACACTCAATCCCAGGCCTGAATGATCTGATTCTATCTCAAAATTCGCAGAAAAAGATTATATTTTAATTAATTGAAATACAAGAAATGCTTAAAATTCAAATCAATCCGGTTATCCTATTTGCTGTTTAGAACAGATTTGGCACTTTCAGTCTGAAGCACTGGAGATCCCCCCCCTACTTGCATGTATGTTTTGTGTATGCTAAAGTTTATTTCGAACTTGAATCCAATCTAAAACAATGCAGGTAATGATCATGAAAAAGTTTTTAGCGATTTATCTTGGAACGCCTACTGGCGCCAAAATGGAACAGTGGAACGCCCTGGAACCTGAAGAGCGCAAGGCAAAAGAAAAGGCTGGCATGGAAGGCTGGTTTGCATTTATGCAAGCGCATGAAAAGACCTTTGCAGACCCTGGCTCCCCGATTGGTAAAACCAAAGTTGTCAATGAAACGGGCATAGCAGACACCCACAACGCAATTTCAGGCTATACCATTCTTTACGCCGAATCCCACGAGGCTGCAGCGGCTCTTTTTGAAAATCACCCTCATTTTTCGATTTTCCCGGGTGAGTCCGTTGAAATCATGGAAATTCTGCCCATGCCACAGATGTAAGAAATTCTCTTCCTGCAATCGGTCTGTTGAGGAAAGAACAAAAAAGCGAATCCAACGCCGTTTCGAGGTCAGAGCAAGCGTTTCAATTCAGCGCAAAAGAATGCCACGGGTTCCAGAGCTGAGGAGAGACTGAATTCGAGACCTTACAGACCCCATCATGCGCGTTGCTGCTTTAAAGCCCTGGGGAAGATTGCCCCAGGGCTTCGGCAATGCTATGCAGCCAACCATCCTGTTGGCTCTCGAAACTTAACCCAAAATCTGATCTAAGAGCGAGTCGTGGGGATAGTTCGTAGCAGTTTTTAAGATCTGCGCTGTTTCTTGCTTGCTCAGGACGACAGGTATATTTTTGTAAAAATTGCCGACCATTTGGATCTCTGAAACCCCTGTAGGTCTCAGATACATTCTCAAAAAACCAATCACTGAGTTGGCACGGCCTTTTGAGAACTCAACAGTCAGTACATTTTTTTTGTCAAAGACATCGGCCTTTTGAAGCGTAATTTCATCAAGGCACATGAAACCTGCGCGCCTCGCGAACCGAATCCCGAATGCGCGGGTCAGGGTGATTCAAATAGGGTGTCAACATTTCCTGGGTGATATAACGTGTTTTCAGGGCTTCAAACAGGTTTAAACCCAATTCTGACCCGCTTGCAGTTGAAGCTTCGGACTGAAGAATACATTCTGCAAGCCACTGTTCAGGCCCCTGTAAATAAGCTATAGCGCGCTTGACAGTAGACCTCTCCTGCGGCCCAAGTTCTGGTAGCAAGGCTTCCAGTCGGGGAATCTCTTTGGCCGATCCCCATTTTTTCACCAGTTCAACCACCAGCATCAGCTCGTTTCGGTTTTCAAGTTGAAGCAGGGGCAGGACTTTTGGGAGCAGTTCTGGTCGATGCAGAGAACCTGCAGCGTAAAGCGCTGAAAAACGCAAGGATTCATCAGGACTGTCGAGAAAACTGAGCAGGCGTTCCTTCAGCTGAGAATCCTCTGAATTGGAGAGACCAGAGACAACCTCACGCCGCACGGCAAGCTCGGGATCATCCAACAGACGAACAGCTTGTGCGATCAGGCCAGGATCTTCGCTGTACAGCATGGCTTTTGCCACAGCCCCGCGAATAAGCGGATCAGCATCTTCGAGCAAAAAGCTGAGCTGAAAAATCACATCCCCTTGATGTGCCGTTCCAAGGATCGGGATCAAGGCCTGTGTCATCGCACGTCGCAGCTCAGGCCTGCTTTCTTGTTTTAATCGGGCAAGCAGTACCGATTGCTCTCCAAGCAAAGGATACACCCTGATGAGTTCTGTGATGAGTTCGGGACGACCGTCTTGTTCGAGAAGCACTTTCAGGTACAGGAGATCTTCACGCTCCCCCATATGCAACCAACGTCGAATCACCTGTCGCGCAGTTTCAGAACTGCCTTGTTTCAGAAGTCGGCGATACAATCCGCGTGCCTGAACAGGTTGTTTCAACCAAACCCGGCTATCAGCCAAGAGGAGCTGAAGCGCTTCGCGTTTGGCAGGATCTTTTAGCTTTGAAATCGACTGCTCACTTTGGTCTAAACCCAGAGAATCCTGTTCCAGCAACGCTACACGTCTGCTCAGCTCTGCTTCCAGAGCCGGCTGATCCAGGACCTTTGAGAGCCACTTCGCCCGGCGCAGATGGTTTCGATATCTCAAGTTTGCCTGTTGGTCGGATAACGTACTCCCGTTCTCCCCTTGGAAAGATTCAAACTGGGGATAAGCAGCCCAAACTTCGGCCTGACTTTCTGCCCAGACCAGGCCCATCAGGCACAAAATAACAAGAAAAATCTGACGTTTCATTGATTCAAACCCGGCTCAAAGATAGCCCTTGCTTTTTTCGTATTTTAAAATCAGGTTCAGATTGTACAATTCAATCGAATTCAACATGCCATCGTGGTATTTGGGAGTGGGATGGTACCAGGGCCAGGTTAAAAAATAGCGGTTCAAGGCTTTGGATTGAAAGATGCGCCCATGCCGTGCATAAATCGCATTGCGGGTTAAGACCAGTTCCCAGGGGGTAAAGCTGATTAACTCCTCACTTGTGAGACGGTATTTGGATGTATTAAAGGCCATGCCCAAACTGGGCACCAGACGCTCAGCAATAGCTTGGGGAACCCCATTCTGAATGCTGTCCTGAATGCCCATCGCACCGCCGCCCCCATAAATATGTTTCCATTGTGCCCCAGAATACTTGAGCACACTCATGCCTCCCGCTTCGCCCCCACTCCAGGAAACCCAGGCCCAGTCTCCTAGCACTCTAACGGCATCTAAATGACAGTCTTTTCCAATCTGACCAAAAACCTGGGGGCTACAAATGACTTTCTGCAATGCGGGCTGGTGTTGATGCGCCAGTTTGGCTTCGCCACTGTATTCAATACCGGCCCAAACAGGCAAGGCGCAAAGGCTGAGTAAAGCAGCAAAAACCCCAAAATTCATGCGGTTCATAGACGCCCACCTTTTCAAATCCTGTCGAAGATTTGAGCAGTTTACTCTTCCGCTTTTAGAACATCAAGCCCCCCCAAAAATGCAGATATCCGCTTTAAAACCACTCCTCAGTGACAGGTTACAGCGATATGAAAGCGCAGGTATTGCGTTCAAAACCTTAGCAAACTCAGACCGGGCAGCCAATTTTTATCACCTGGGCATGGGCAAGTTTTCTTAAAACCGGGCTAAAATGAAAGTAGCAAACCAGATCGTCCCAGTAGGAGGACCCCTTGAGCAGCATTCGTTTCAACAGCAGCGCAGGCCAACCCATCAAACCTGAAGTTTTGAACCACGCCACCGCCAGCCCCCTGGTTCAAAACAATATCCAACTTCATTTGGGCAGTGCCTATCTGCGCGATTTTACCGATTCAGGCATTGAAAAATTTATCGCCAATCACCCCGAAGGAAAAAATCTCGACAAGGCAGAAGTCAAAGCCTTTGTTCAACGTCTGGCTCAAAATCCTACAGCTATTGCAGGCATGACCTTTGATCTGGCAGATACCCAACTGGGCCTAGCCAAGGGCGATGGGGTTGAACTGCGTCATTTAAATGGAGCGTTTACCCTCAATCTTACTGAACAGAAGCATCTGCCCGAAGGCACTTCGCCTGCCAATATTAAATTTGTAGATGTCACCTCAGTCAGCTTTGATGTGCAGGTACAAGAAAAGAAAATCGCGGCAGCCGAAAAAGACCTCAAAGGGCTTGAAACGCAATTGGAGCAATTGCGGAAGTCGCATGCTGATTTAAAAGACGAACAGGGCACAGCAGCCGATCGAATCGGAGGCAAAGCGCAAGACACCCTGAAAGAAACACGTGCCAAGCTGAAAGAAAACGATGAGCAAACCGCCGCTCTCACTGAAGACCTCAAGAAATACAAAACAGATCTTGCAGCTTTAAAAGAAAACAAAGAGATGCCCGCAGCAGATAAAGCCAAGCAGCAGACTTTGTTGGAGCGTGCCATTCGCGGTGCAGAGGGTGACTTAAGCCGGCTGCAAAAAGAGAAAACCGAACTGCAGAGCAAGCTCAAAGAAAAACACGGTCCGATTCTGACCACCCATTATTCGCTTGAAGATTTAGAAAAGCTGAATACCAAAGTTGAAAACAGCCAGGCACGGGTCAAAAACCTTGAGCAACAGGTCGAAAAAGCCAAAGCAGATCTGGCGGCCCTGCGCAAAGGGGAAACTCCAGCGGCCAAAGAGGGCACAGCAGCTGAGCAGCCCGCCAAACCAGCACCAGAGACCCCTGCGGCTGTCAATCAAGGCGATGGCGATGGCGTGGCCCCCGAAACACCTGTTGCTGCCAGTACAGGGCCGGGTGAAGAAGCTTTCGCCAAAATGGACATCGCCCAAAAAACACTGGCCCTGGCCGAGATGAATCAAGCCGACCAGAGCAAATACCTGGGCCTGCTCAGCGCCGATGAAAAAACCCAGGTCAACAGACGCGTGAGCTACCACCTGCAAAACTTACGCGAAACCCACAGCCTGCCCAATACGGAACAGGATCAAAGCACCCTCCAGGCCAGAGTTTCACAATTTGAAAAATTGCAGACAGCCCTGGCACAGGCCCCAACGGCACCTGAAACGCCCGCCCAGCCCCCAGCAGCAGAAACACCTGCCGCTGAAGTGCCAGCAGCTGAACAGCCCGCAGCCGAAACCCCTGCGCCAGAAACACCTGCCGCACAACCCACAGCGCCTGTCGCTGCCCCGCAAGCTCCGGCTCAACCTGCCGCTGCCCCCCCCGTTTCACCGGGTGCAGGCATTGGATTAGGCGAAGTGACAGAAGGACTTCCAGCCGATGTGCTGGTTAGCAAAGGCAAACCCCTGACCTTTAATGGCACAGTCTTAACCCTCTCCAACTTTAGCCAGCTGAATATTCAACAGCAGTTTGATATTCTCATGAAAGTGGATGAACGCCAGCTCAAAGATACCCTGCGCCTGGTCAAACGCGAAGATCGCGCTCAAATTCGAGAATTGGCAGGAGCCGTTGTCAGCAAATATGCAGCTCTCCAATCTCAGGCCATTGCCCAGCAACAGTCCGCAGCCAGCGCTTCAGGCAGCACGGGAGTGGCCAGCAGTGTCACCTATAAAAACCTCGATCTCTCAAGCTATATGACTGCTGAGTATGCGCAAAGAGCACAGTTAATCATTCAAACCCTGAATGAGATAGAAGCCGAAGAAAAAGCCGGGGGTATTCAAGGGCCCTCAGCAACCGGCCCCGGCACCCCCGTCAATACCCCAGGAGCCGCTGCGCAACGCTATACCTATACGGTCAAGCCGGGCGATAATCCTTTGGGCATTGCCGAGCGAGAACTGGGCGATAAATTCAGAGTGCATGAAATCTTCCAACTGAACCCCGGCTTGGAATTGGCAATGCAGCAGCGCGGTGTTCAAAATCGCCATGCTGAAAAATTGGATGCTTACGCTGAGTACAAAGAATTAATTCTTTCACGTAGCCCTTTGCCCCTGGATCCCGTGAAACAGCCACAAACGCCCAAGGTTCAGGCGCCCGCCAACCCCAGCGTAGAAGAAGTGGCCCCTCAACCCGTGGTGCAGCCCCAAGCCCCGGTGGCCTCCCAAGTGGTTGAAACCCCCGCACCGGCCGTAGAAACAGCTCCCGTTCAGCCTGAAGTAAAAGCCCAGGCGCCCGCCAGTGCCACGCTTGAAGAAGAGCCTGCGGCTCCTGCCAAGCCACCCGAAACACCGGTAGTTCAGCCAACGGCCCCCCAGCGTAAGACTTCTTAAGTTCCCTGCAATTTCTTCAGCCCTTGATTCAGAAATCTGAATCAGGGGCTGTTTTGCTGCTTATCACTGGCTTTGTTCCGTGCTACATTGATCTCAAATTCAGAATCAATGAGGCATGGGAATGGCTAAAAAGACTCCAGAATCTTCAAAACCAAGCAATAGCAGCAATTTAAAACCTGCCGCTAAAACCACAGCACGTGCAAGTGCCAAAGCGCCTGTCAAAGCCCCGGCAAAGCCCGCAACGGCTGCGAAGGCAAAAGCACAGGCAAACCCCACCCCTCCCCGCACCGAAGCCCCCACCATGAAACCGAGTTTTGAGCAGCATTTTAATGAGGCTGACAAAGCACTGACCCAATGGATGATTGAGCATCCCCGTGACGTGATCAAATATCGCCAGGAATTCATGCAACAGCTCTTGAAAAAGCGCTGCAGTTACGGCGAAGGGGGCATTTTACCCGTCACCCTCTCCCCCATGTTTCTCAAGCACGATTCACTGCAATTGATTGCCAATGTCGCAGAAACCCTCGACAAGGTCTTGGACAAAGCGATCGAACTGTATTTTCAGGATGACTTCGTCAAAAGCTATTTTCCCTATCCCGATATTCCCCTGGAGTGGATCAATTGGGATTACCGCTATAAAAAACCGACAGTTTTAAGCCGCCACGATGCGCTGTATGATGGCAAAACCCTCAAATTTATTGAATTCAATACCGACAATCCAGGCGGCAGAGGCTGGTTAGACACCTATGAAGACCTGCTGATTCATTCCCCGCTTTACAAGGATTTGATTGCAGAATATGCACAGACCTCTGATCGTCCCATGCTGCATGCCCTCAAGGAGGCACTGCTGAAATGTTACCGCGAATGGGGAGGAACCAAAGAAAGACCCCGCGTGGCCCTGGTCTCTTTCAAACAGTTCCTTTCGGGTTCTGACAGCGAAATTGTAAGGGATTATTTGATCGAACATGGCATTGAAGCCAATTTTGTCGATCCCCGTGAGTTTGAGTACCGCGATGGCAAACTCTACTCGGGCAATGTGCAGTTTGATATCGTCAATATGTGTCTGCGCTTTACCTTCTTCAAACGCTTTCCCCGTGAAATGAAAGATTTTCTCGATGCCCTGAGAGATGGTGCTGTCTGCTGTGTGAACAGTTTCAAGGCCACCCTGGGCTCACAAAAAGAAATGCTCTCTTTCCTCAGCAATGAAGAAAACCACCACTACTTTACAACTGAAGAAGCAGCGGCTGTCAAAGCATACATCCCCTGGACCCGCAAAATGGATGAAACCATCACCATTTCAAAGGAAGGCCAGGATATCTCACTCTTCAATTATGTCATGAAGCACCGTGAGGAATTGGTGCTCAAACCCACCTGGGCCGCAGGGGGGTATGAGGTCTATGTCGGCAAATACACCGACCGCGAAAAATGGAGCAATGCGATTGAAAGCGCGATGGGCTGTCCCTGGTGGATTATTCAGGAAGCCGTTGAAATTCCTGAATACGAATTCCCCGTGATCAAAGACAATAAAGTGGTTCTGGAAAAGAAAAATCTCAATCTGAACCCCTATGTCTTTGATGGCAAATACGTGGGTTGCCTGGGGCGGATTTCTGAGTCCAAGGTGATCAACGTGAGTGCTGGGGGAGGGATTATTCCTGTTTTCGCACTTAAAGAAGGCCAGGAAGGCCGCTGATGAATGCTGTGCCGATCACGCTTGCCCCTGGAGATGGGATCGGCCCAGAAATAACCCAAGCTGTTCTTCGGGTGCTTGAAGCCGGAGGGGCAGAAATTTCCCCTGAAATTGTGGAGATCGGCGAAGCTGCCTATTCCAAAACCTGTTTGGATGGAATTTCTGCCCAGGCTTGGGAAAGCATTGAGCGCACGGGCGTGCTCTTGAAAGGCCCCACCCAGATTCGGGAGGGGAGAGGCTATCTGGCTTCTACCCAGGCGCTTGAAATTCGCCTGGGGCTCTATGCCAGTTTGCAGCCCTGTATCTCCTATGCCCCCTATATCCCGAGCCAATTTAAAAAAATGGATGTAATCGTCATTCGAGAGAATGAAGAGGAACTCTATGGGGATCTTGAGTACCGCCAAACCAAAAATGTCTGCCAGGGCCTGAAACTGATCAGTTTACCCGGTACCTATCAAATCCTACGTTATGCCTTTGATCTCGCTCGCAGTTGCTCGCGCAAAAAAGTGACGGTCTTAAGCAAAGACAAGGTCATGGAATTTACAGATGGGTATTTTCACAGCTTGCTCGAAGAACTGGCTGCCTCTTATCCAGAATTAAAATATGAGCATCAAAGCCTGGATGTGGGCACGGCCTTGCTAACCGATCATCCAGAAAATTTTGACGTGATTGTCATTCCCAGTTTGTATGGGGATATTCTCTCGGCCCTGATCACCAAAGTCAGTTTCAGCAAGCCGGGCATGAGTGCCTACGCCGCCCTGGGCAAAAAACACATGCTGTTTGAAGCAGCGCATGATCCGGCCCCCGCTCTGGCGGGTCAGAATCTAGCCAACCCTTCTGGCATGCTGCTGGCAGCGATCTATCTGCTGATTCATATTCACCAGCATGAGGCCGCTGAACGGATTCACAATGCCTGGCTGGCCACCTTGGAAGCCGGCATTCATACCCCAGACATTTTCAGAGAGGAACAGAGCCTGCACCAGGTGGGCACCCTTGAATTTGCAAATGCGATTATTCCCCATTTGGGCATGCGTCCCCGTCATTTTCAGGCGGTCAATTACCAGCAAAGTGATTCTGATGCTTTTTTTGCGTTTAAACCCAAGCCCCCTCAAACCGAAATCGGTGAACGCACGCTGATGGGGGTGGATATCTTTCTGGATTATCCTGCCCATAACCCTGAAAAACTGGCACACAAACTCAAAAATTTGAATGCAGGGGTTTTGGATTTAGAATTGATCAGCAATCTGGGCGTCTTGGTCTGGCCCGAGTTTATTCCAGAAACGCGTATCTCTGATCACTGGCATTGTCGCTTTATGCACCAGGAGCCAGGCCTGTCGATCAGCGAAAGAGACATTCTCGATTTATTGACTGAATTGCAGGCCCAGGGATTTGATTTTATTAAGACTGAAAATCTGTATGCCTTTGGTGGCAATCCCGCTTTTTCAGCTTAAGGCCTTAGCCTTCCTGGTAGCGTTGATAAACAGCCGCTGGCGTATTCTGAAACTCGCGGGTATTGCGGCGTTGTTGCTGACGAATCAACTCTTCCTGTTCTCTGATCATTTTCAGTGCCAAAGGAAAGGTCATGCGAAAATCCCGCTTAAACAGCGGCAGCAAGCGTTGAAAAGCACGTTCAATATTGACAATCAGTTTACGGGCAATCGAGGCTTCATCGGCTTCCCAAGGAGCTAAAAACTCCATTTTAATCCAATCCAAGTCTGTACCCGATAAAAGACTGAAGACCTGATACAAATGTCCCTGCATCGCTACTGGCATCTCTTCAAAATGCTGGTCAGAAATGGCAAGCTCCAGAAATTCGTCCAAGCGATCGGCACGCGATAGAATCGAAAGCAATTTTTTTTCTTCAGGGCTCGCTTTGTATTCAGATGCAGATCTTAAGGGCTGCATTTGCCAAGCACTGAGCATTTTCTGGCCTTTTTGTTTGCTTTGCATCGTATCCATTTTCGCCAATGCATCTTTCAAAGGATCGCCTTGATCTTCAATCAGATAGGCTTTGCCAGATTTTTCAAGATGCTGTTTGCCCTGTTTATCTGAACGCCATTTTTCAAGCCATTCCTGCCCTTCCCAAATTCCCAGGGTTTGCATATTGGATTGAAATTCTTGCCAATAGTCTTCTTTCCAATTCCCCATCTCAGCCATCAGGTTTTTCATCCGCAGGGCCATGCGCGCTGAAAGCAAACTCGCTTTTGCAGGTGAAAGCCCCTGGGATATTATCTTTTCAAACCGGCTGTTAAAATCCTTACCAGGCAGGCTTGCAGTAGAAAGCAACTGAGCAAAATTGTCAGGTTTTAAGCTATTCACAAGTGCTTCGCGTTCTGCGGGTTCCCGCGTCCCATTGAGCACCTTCATCAGTTCTTCTGAGATCAGCTGCGGCTGGGCCTCTTTTTTGGGTGCAGCTTTTAGCTCACGTGTCTGAGAAACTGGCCGTTGGGCTTCCCATTTCTCGCGCTCCCGCTGATATTTTTCCAAACGCAGTTTATAATCCGAGGCGATCAAAGCAGCAGGATTGCCCAAAACCTGCCCTTTATAGCGAATCAAAACCTTGCGGGCCTGGGCAGAGGCCTCAGGAAAGGCACTTAAAAAACTTTCAATCAGCTTTTCGGTCAAAGGAAAAGTTGTTGGGCGTTGTTTTCCCGTTTGAGGATCTATGCGGTTATAAAAGATTGAGTTTTTATCGCTGCGCGTCAGGCTCAGCAATAAAAACTGAAGGGCACGCTCCAAGGGCAAGGAAACAAGGGGCAAACTTGATTCAAGACAGGCATCTCGCAAGCTGTCCATCACAATTTGGTATTCAGGGCTTGGATGCTGCGGATTGGTTTTTTCGACCAGCAGATAGGCAGATTTTAAAAGTTCAGGCGCCAAAATCTTTTCAAAAAGCTCAGCTGAGAATTGAAAGGCTTTCACTTTGTTGCCCTGGCGAAAGGCCTGAGCTAAATTTTCAGCTTTTTTAAGGGCCTCTGGAGAAAGTGAAAGACTGGGCTTTTTTCCTGCGAGCAATTGCATCAGCGAAAAAGAAAAAGCTTCTTCTGGTTTTAAATCAAAGGGGGGAAAAGCTTGTTCTGTCATGGTTTCTATCCTCTCTGCGCCCACAAGACAGATCTTGCGGTATCTGAGCTGACTTATCCCCCTGAGAAATAAAATCCTCCCTGATTTGACGAAGTCTTAATCTAAGTTAACAGGATCTTGATAATTAAAGCCGATAGCAAATAGAACCATAAAAAAAGCCCACCGAAAGGTGGGCTTCTCAAATCAAGATTTACAAAGGTTTAACGGCGAACCAAGCCACGGCCAGATTGTGCCAAAGCTTGAATGACCTTGGAACCCTTTACGATTTCACTCATTTTCACGCCACGGTTGGCACCGCCTGAAGAATAGCAACCGCCATTGGTATGAACACCCACGAGGTAGCCATCTTTGTCCAATACGCCTGAACCTGAACTACCGGGCTCAGTATCCAAATCTGCGTATTCCATATAGTTGCCTGACTCTCCCACTTTGGGGCCAGACTCGACGGTTTTGGCCTTGCCCTTGGGATGTTGAATAATCGTCAGCAGATGGTTGTTTTCAGGCAAGACAGGGCGAACAGGGGTCCAGCCGTATTTCAGGCCAGGTTTGCCATCAAGTTTGAGAATGGCGAAATCCAGGCCATTGATATGATCTTCAACCACACCGGCAATTTTAAAGTGTTCCTGGGGAAGCAATTCAGAAGAACCTGCTGCTTTTTCATAGTTGAAGACAGCAAATTTCTGGGTGATCGAAGCATCCACACAATGGCTGGCAGTCAGGAACATGTCTTCGCTGATCAGGGTGCCACTGCAAAATTTACGCGAAGAGCTGTCAGGGTTGCCCATCGCCAAGGCACCTACGGCGGCTTGGTGAGCTTTCACAAATTCAACGGGTTGGCCCAGGCTGCCATCATAATCATTGACGTTTTGCATATCGTCTTTGCCACAGATACTTTGAATATTGGTATCTGCCAAAAAACGGTATTGGCCAGGATTGCGCATTTTTCTCACAAAGTCTGGGTTATCTTTGCTGACAGAAGCAGACATTGCACGTACACCCAGATTGGCTTGGGCGTTCATTTGGGGCAATGCTTGGGGAACCTGCGAACAGGCAGCGAGCAGACTCAGGAGTGACAAACCGGCAATGATTTTTTTCATAGGATTCACTTTCATTAAATCTTGATTAAGAATATATTATCCTATCGCAATAGCAGCTGTCAAACTTGCTTCTTTTTTTGAAATATTTTAGAGTGTTTTTTCAAAGCGAACAGAGCTAAAATCACCTGCCAGTTTGCTGCTGCGCACTTTTACAAGATGCGCAGGCGAACTCAGGCTCTGGCTGACCAGATTGCTGGAAGAAGGGGCTGTTTCCTGATAGGAGACCACCAGTTCACTGCCCTTAATGGCCACCTGGGTGATCCGAATCGAATAGCCACCGGTTCGTTTTTGACCCGCAAAAACAGCAAGAACGGTTTCGGTTTCAAAATTGACCATGGGACGATCGCTGTTCGAGCCATAGTGACGCAGCCAAAGTTCCTGCCAGGAAGCTTCATCGCTGACGGCAAGATTTTCACTGGATAAAATCCGGCTGCTGCGGGTAGAAAGCGTTTCGAGCGTTAAAGCAGAGCTTCCTGTGGTGCCCTTCGCCAGATTCTGAAGTTTCTGAATCGCTTCGGGGGTGCCTTTGGCTGAAATCTGAACCGGATAGGATTCAAGGATAATCAGATCGGTGAGCAGGCCCTGGGCCTGAAGTTTTTGGGCTTCGGCAACAACGGCATCATTGGTTTCAATGCTGGGAAGAATTTTGGCCTGAATCATAGTGCTTCCAGGGGAGGGAGAACTGCTGGGTGTACTGCTGGGCGAGATGCTCGGGCTGGCACTCGGCAAAGGCGTTGTGGTGGGTTTGCGAATTCCGCAACCCGGCTCAAGCATAAAAACCAAAGAACTCAGAAGAGAGAGAAAGACAAAGCGGCTGGAAAACACGAAGGACACCTCGCAAAAAACGGATGTCCTATTCTAGCACGGCCCTTTCAATCAGCGAAAAGCCGAGCGGGGATTATTTCTGGGGAGTATGGTTGGTCAAATTGCTGTGGTTGATCCACGCCATTAAATCTGAGAGGCGTGTATATAAATTGCGCTTGAGGAGCTGCTCATAATCGGTGGGCCGATCCGGTTGCTGCAATAAAGCGCCAAATTGTTTGGCCAAAGGAACATGCGGAGGTCTGACCGGAGAGTGCATCCGAGCAAACTGTGCCGGGCTCAACTGTTTTTCAGGGCGGGCCAAAAGCCCTTCCAATACCCTGCCAACCACTTTGAGATCGGTTTCTGAGAGCGATTCAATCATTCCATGGATTTCTTCACGTGATAACATAGCTT
Source organism: bacterium (Candidatus Blackallbacteria) CG13_big_fil_rev_8_21_14_2_50_49_14 (assembly GCA_002783405.1). Taxonomy (NCBI): domain Bacteria; phylum Candidatus Blackallbacteria; species bacterium (Candidatus Blackallbacteria) CG13_big_fil_rev_8_21_14_2_50_49_14. Next base: position 27,011 of record PFGG01000039.1, read on the forward strand.
TAATTTATACCCTTTTCCGATAAGCTGTTTACAATACTTAATATTAACATACAATCCGTTACATTAAAAGAGGATTTGAGAAAATTTGAATGTACAGAAGCCCGCTGATGATCACCCTTTGCAAGCACAAGCGCTCGCAGAAGCTGGCTTGTCTGCACAGCTGAAAGGCGAACTTGTACAAGCCCGAAGTTTATACCATCAGGCCCTGGCCCTCGAACCTTCGCTCTTTCAGGCCTGTTTTAACCTCGGTCTGAGTTACTATCCCAACCGCAAACAGACAGGGGAAAGCATTTATTGGTTCCGGCGCACACTTGCGCTGAATCCAGCCCATCTGAAAGCCACGATGTTGCTGGCTGAGTGCCTGTATTGGCAAGGCGAAGTCAAAGCATCCCTGCAAACTGTTTTGCGAACTTTGCCAGAAGGCAATCCCCAGGCCTTTTCAAATTGGACAGCCGCTGAACAGCTTCAGTTGAGAAAGCGTCAGATGATGGCAGAATCTTGGGTGCTTAAAACCGCGTTTGCCCTTGCAGAGTTTTCAGAGCAGGATTTTTTACAATTGCTGCGCGCCTGGGCGATCAAATGGGCAGATCCGCTCTTGCCTGTCCCGCCTGCGCAGGCGGTGACCCACTCAGGCAAAATTCGCCTGGGCTATTTTTCGCAGGAATTTGGCGGCTTTTCTTCAAGCTATCTGATGACACCGCTGCTCGCAGGTCATGATCGGGAGCGTTTTGAATTGATCGCCTTTTCAGATGCGCCAGACTCTCAAGCCAGTGACAAAAATTTTAAGCCCCTGTTTGATCGCTGGGTTTCAGTCTATGGCTGCGAGGCCTCAGAAACGGCCCGGCTGATCAAAGGCCATAAAATAGATATTCTCCTCGATCTGGGCGGCCATACCCATCCCGAACGTCTGCTGCTTTTTGCAGGCAAACCTGCCCCCCTGCAAATCACAGGCTTGGGGTTTGGAACCCCCGTCGCACTCAAGGCTATGGATGGCTTTATCACAGACCCGCAAATCTTTCCTGCAGAACTGGCTGAATGGATTCCTGAAGAAGTCTGTTATCTCAGTTCGGCCCTGCATTGGATCCCACCAGAAGAAGAGATTCCAATCCGTTCACGGCCAGCAGAACGCCCGTTTATCTTTGGTTCAGCCAATGGCCTTTACAAGCTTTCAGAGCCATGCCTGAACACCTGGGCAGAGATACTCAAGGCCTGTCCTGAAAGTTATTTAAGCCTGAAGGCAGCCCCACTGGCTTCAGCCGAAACCCGCAGGTATTATCACGATTTTTTTTCAGCCCGTGGCGTGAATCCTAATCGTTTGCTGCTTCAGGCGACCGAAGGGCGACGGCAACACCTTGAAAACTTTTACAATGGCATTGATCTCGCCCTCGATCCCTTTCCCTACCATGGCGGAGTCACCAGTTGCGAGGCCCTGTGGATGGGGGTGCCCGTGCTCGCCATGGCAGGCAGAATCCGCTGTGCGGAGAGTATCTTGCTTCGGCTCGGCCTTGAGGACTGGCTCATGCCAGATACCCAGGCCTATGTTCAAAAAGCCTCTGAAATCTACCGGCAGCCTGAAATTCTGCACCCACTCAAATTCAGTCTCAGGCAAAAACTCTTAAATTCTGTTTTCTGTGATATGCCGCGCTATGTGCGTGAAACAGAAGCCCATTACCTGCGCCTTTGGCAGAAAATATCAAGCTAAAAGCCCAGACTATTGGGTGGGTTTGTCTTGCAAATGTCCGAGATAATTGCTGAACAGAATTTGGCGGTAACGCTCACTCAAATGCCAGAAATGGATCCCCGTATCTCCCGTACCCAGGTAGATATTCACATCCATCGGCAGGTTCATAAAGGCCCGAAACAGCATATTGATACTGCCTCCATGGGCAATAATCCCCACCCGATGCGCGGGGGGGTGGTGGCAAAGCTCAGAAAAAAAATTTTCAACCCGGGATCTGAATTCAATGTCTGACTCTCCCCCTTGAAATTTTTCATAGGTTCTGCGCCCTTCGGCAGGATAGGGGTATTTATCAAGCGCTTCAGAGCGCAGCATGCCAGCCAGTTTCCCATTGTCACGCTCCATCAGGCGCGCATCAGTATGCACCTCCAAGGCCAAGGGCTTGGCGATGATTTCAGCGGTTTCAAAGGCCCGCTTCAATGGGCTGCTGATCACGTGCTGGAGCGGGTATTTGGCATAAATAAAGGCTGCTGCCTGGCGGGCCTGGAAGCGTCCCAATTCGGTTAAGAGAAAATCTGCCCTTCCCTCATGGCGCTCTTCAAGCTCCGCTTGCGACTGGCCATGGCGAATGATCAAGAGTTCCATGCTCAAGGCAGGTTCCCCGCTTCTGGCTGCTTGATGCCCTCTAAAGCCAGTTTCGCCTCTGTATGCTGGGGATTCATTTTCAGCAGTTCCTGCCAGGTTTGAATCGCGGCTTCGGTCTGGCCGGCTCTGAGCTGGCTCAAGCCCAACATATAACGCGCCTTTTCATGCTGGGGTTCTTGGGCAAGCACGGCCAGAAAATTCTGGGTCGCTTGCTGCCAGCGGCGTTGGTAAAATTGACTCAAGGCCAGATTATAGCGGATCGAAAGATTCTCAGTGCCCGAACTCAAGGCTTGATTAAAATAGCGGTCAGCGAGGGTAAAATCACCATCCTGAAGCGAATAGCGGCCCAGTTCATTCAAGAGCAAGACATTATCCGGGTTGAGCTGTACCTGTTCTAAAAGATAAAGACTGGCCTGATCGCGCTTTTGATCGTCTTCAGGGCGAAAACCACTGCTGCGTAAGTGTTTGCGAAAATAATCAAGGGCTTCTGGATATTCTTTGCGCAAGGCAAAGATTCTAGACAGTTTAAGATACGACCAGGACTGAAACTGGCGCTCTTCTTGCGTTGCCAACATATAATAACGGATAGCCGCCTCGAAATCATTGGCATTGCTTTCAATCTCACCGAGCTTAAAATAAATCGCACCGCGTGAAATATTCTCAGTCGGATCCTTTTCATAGCGCTCCAGGGCCTGTAAGAGATAGACCCGCGCTTCCTCAAAGCGTCTTTGCATAAACAAGGTTTTGGCCCTGACAAAGGAGAACGCAGCACTTTCAGGAAAGAGCGCTTCAGCCTGCTTAAACAGAGCAAGCGCGCGTTCGGTCTGACCCTGACGCCAAAAGACATAGCCCAGATTCATTTGACTGAAGCCAAATTGGGGATTCAAAGCGATACTTTTTTCATACCAGGTCTGGGCAAGTTGGGGATTGGGGCTGGCAAAAATAACACGGGCCGCCAGGAAATACAAAAGAAAATTCTCGGGTTCAAGGCGCAGAGCGGCCTGTAAAGCCTGTTCTGCTCGCTCAAAATCCTGAGCCAGGGTATAGACTTCGCCCATGCGCAAGGGAATCAAGGCCACATCAGGAAGCTGGCTCTGGGCCTTCTTTAGCCAAAACAGTGCAGAAGAAGTGTCAGGTTCAAGCGCATATTGAGCCTGTTTCAAATAACGATTGCCAAGAGCCAGCGCGACCCAGGGGTCTTCAAGATCTGCGCCTGCCTGACGCAAAGCCTGAATCTGAAGCTCAGGTGTTTCGTCGCTGGCCTGTAAATAACTCAAAATCGCATCTGTATTTTTCGCATCCCGCAGCCAGATCTCCCGCAGGGTCTCCAAGCCCTTTTGACGCTCACCACGCGCAAAATAGACCTGTGCCAAGGCCAGATAGACCTGATCAAGGGGAGCCCCTTTTTGCAGTGCCCGATTGGCATCCTGCAAGGCGCTTTCTAGCCGTTGCTGTCGGGTTCCCGGTTCAATCAGCGCCAGTCGGGCTTCAAGCTCTGCGCGCAGGCCATAGGCCCGAGCGAAATCAGGATCTTGTTCCAGGGCCTGATTCACCTGTTTCAAGGCGCTTTGCAAATCTGTTGGGGTTTCACTGCGGGCCCGATCACGTGCTTCCCGGTAGTGCTGCAAAGCCGGAGAAGATTCGGTCATGCGCGCCATTTGCAGGCGTGGGCTTTGGCGCAAGGTTTTTAAAACACTGCGCGATAATTCTTCCTGCAGGGCAAAGATATCTGCTGAAGAACCTTTGATTTGGGTAGCAAATTCAGGCAAAATTTGACCCGTTTTCACATCCACCACGCGGGTACTGATCAACAGGGTCTGCCCCTGTTTCTGGAAATTGCCCAAGAGGATCTGCTGGGCTCCCAAGAGCTTGCCCAGTTCGGGCGCAGATTGGGGATCGGCAAAGGCCGACTGTGTAAAATACTGTTCCTGTAAAACCACTTGAATTTGATTGCGTTCAATCAACTGAAGATTTTCTACCCCTGTCAGGGCCTGGGTCAAACTTTCAGATAAACTCTCACTGAGCCAGGCATCTTCGCGATTTTGGGAAAGATTGCGAAAGGGCATGACCACCAAACGCAAAGACTGGGCAGCAGGAGACTGTGTCGCCAAAGGCGGGGGGGCAGCCAGCACGGCCTGGGGAGCGAAAACACCCAAACTGGCAGCGCAGATCAGAGGCAGCAGAAGTCGACGTACCGGGAGAATAAATTTCAGATCGTTCATGCTTTTGGTTGCTGAGAACCTCACTGGTTTCTTACCAAGATAGCATGAAAACCCTCAAATATCGCGCAAGTCTGTTACCTTTTTTCGATATACTAAGAATAGCCCTGCCGCGGAGGAATCGCTGTGAGTGATTTAAGCTGTGGACCCATGTCCTATTATCCCCCTGAGCCCTTGGTCTGTGAAGCTCCCCCCCCTGAAACCCTGGTCTGTGAAGCTCCTGCTGCTCCGCCGCCCAAACCAGCCCCAACCCGCGATCATCTTCCCAAGCCCCCATCGCCTGGAAAAAGCAAACCACAACTGTCTTTTATTGATCCGGGAGAAGAACTTGTCTGTAAAGCCCCTCCCTCGACAAGCTTTGAAATGCGACCAGCTCCAATCCCCGCCAGTCAGTTTGATGCCAGACTTGAAAACAGCAGCCTCATGGCCACTCTGGATCTCGAACTGACCGATCATGATGGGTTTCAAACCCGCAGCCAGGGAGATATTCAGGGCACAATCCAATCTGGCAGTTTGACACTCAACAGGGACAGTTTTTTGCCTGCGCTGCAAGCCTTAAAGGGTCAAAAGCAGGAAAACGCAGCCACAAATACCAGCACTGAAATTAAAAATATCCGCTTTGATGCCCATACCCAGGCCTATATCCTGGATTTAGAAGTCACCAAAAAAATCCTGAAAATTCCTGTTTGGGATAATTTTCAAGTACAGTTTAAAGCCAATTCCCAAGGCCAGCTGGAAGCCGTTTTAAAAGACAATTGGTTTCCTGATGCCAAAATTCTGAACCAGCTTGAGGCCAGTATTCGCAGTACCATGCGCAAAAAGGTACCCGCCTCGGTTCAGGAGACCGTGCGTTTAAACACCCGCCAGCAAGACAACCGACTGATTCTTGAACCTGAAATCAAAAAGCTTGAAATCCCGTTGGGGCAAGGAACAGGCCTGACCCTGACAGGGGTCAATGCCTCCCAAGCCCACCTGAAGTTTGATGCTGCCGGAAATCTGGGCGTGAACCTCAAGCAGATTCCCTTTCAAGCCAGTTCAAAGCTTGACGGGCCTGAAAGCCAAATCGCCGGGCCGGCAGATAAAATGCAATTGCATGTGGATCTGGCTTTGGGCAAAGATCAAAGTCGCCAAGTTTTTGCAAAAGGCAAACTCCATCTCGATCTTTCAGCCCAAGAAACCCCCCAGGTCAAATTGGGCAGCGATCGTCTCTCAGATTTTTTAAAGTCTGGCACCTTGGTTTCAGACTTTTCGCTGCATCTGAAACAAGTACCCGGGCAGAGCCCGCAATTGGCGGCTCATAGCGAAGTCAGCGTCAAAAATGCAGATCTCGGTCAGGGACAACCTGTGGAGCTGAAAACCTCCCTGCAATTGCATTTTGATCAAAACCAGGGTCTGATCCTCGAAACAGCAGATCACAGCTATGATCCCCTGAAACTCAATACCACCCAGAATGGTGTCGAACTCTTTATCGACGGCAAAGAGTTTTTTCCGAAAATGAAAGCCATGATCCAATCGGCCCAGCATTCAGTCGATCTTGAAACCTTTATGTTTACAGACGACGCCGTCGGCAATGAATTGGCCACCCTCCTGGCTCAAAAAGCCGCAGGGCTGGACGCCAGTGGCAAAAAACTGGCCACAGCGACTGGGGTGGCCGTGCGCTTTATCTTCAATTCCTGGAAAGGCAATGCCGCAGATGGCGAAGCCAGTGCACGCATGTTGGAAAATGCCCGCAAGAAAATTGCCAAGCAGATTGAAGCTTCAGCTTTGACCCCCCCTCAAAAACAAGCTGCCCTTTCGAATTTGGAGCGCAATTTAAATTGGACTTTTTTCTCAGAAGGCATACTGCGCTCTGATCACCGCAAAGTGATGGTGATCGATGGGGAACAGGCCAGTGTAGGCGGCATGAATCTGGGAGAACACTATCTCGGCGAGAAATCCTACCACGATCTCAGCATTCGCATGGCCGGCCCTGAAGTGAGAGAAGTACAAAGAGAATTTTTAGAAAACTGGTACGAATTTCGCAAAGAAACCCCGCCCACTGACTGGCAGGCCGAATTGAAAAGCCCTGAAGAATTAAACAACCGCTTAGCGACCCTGCAAAGCCAAGGCCATTTTCGCAATACAGCCCAGGTTCAAACCCTGGTCACCGACGACCGCCAGGTTGATATTGAACGGGGCTTGGTCAAATTGATTGATGAAGCCCAAAGCGAAATCAATATCGAACAGGCATTTTTCTCAGACGAAACGATCCTCAAACACCTCAGCGCTGCGATCGATCGGGGCGTCAGGATCAATATTGTCGTCGCTGAAACCCCTTTGGCAAGTGGGGTGTTTAGCGCGGCCAACCTACTCTCGGCCCATGCCCTGGCGAAACGCAAAGCAGCAGGAGCCTTGGGAGATGTTCACTATTTCAGCTATGCGCGTCCCGCAGCAGAAGCCAGCAGTCAAATTCACGCCAAGGCCGTATCTGTCGATGGCAAAAGAGCCCTGGTAGGCTCCGCCAATTTAATTGGCCGCTCTCTGGGCAGCCCCTTTACCAGACAGGACAGCGAAGGAAAGACTTCACAAGCGCTGTTTAATAAAGAAATGAGTCTTTTGCTGGAAAACCCTCAATTTGTTGAAGAAATCAACCAGCGTTTGTTTCAGCGCGACCAGGTTCACTATAGCCGGGAATTGAATGCCGAGGAGATCCTCAAGGCTGTCGAAGCCGCAGGCGGGGAGAAAGCGTTGCGCATGCAGGCCCTGGCTGCCCCATTCACCTAAAGGCTGAAAAAACGCGATATTTTTTCAAGTAGATTTTCACGACTGGGGGAGTGCTCGTTTTCCTGGGCAAGTTCTTTTTTCACCTTGCGGTATTCACTCTGGCGTCGCACCAAAACATCGGCAAGGTATTCAGCCAATTCAGGACGCTTCTGCAGAATCATTTGAAAGGTATTTTTGTCAAGTTGATAACAGATCACCTCGCTTAAGGCAATCACGGTTGCTGTGCGGGGTGCACCGGTCAGAAGTGACATCTCCCCAAAAAAATCACCGGCCCCAAGCTGGCGAACTTCTTTGCTCAGCCCCTGTTCATTCTTCATCTGAACAGAGACATTCCCTGACTGAATAATATAGAGCCAATGGCCTTCAGCGCCCTGTCGAGTCAGCACTTCCCCTTTTCCGAAGGGGGCAAGCACCAATTTTTGGGCGAGCCATTCCCGCTCCTGGGGTTTCAGCGTCTGAAACAGTTCGAGGGGAGCCAAGTAGTTGATGCGCTCAGTCACATCAGCAGGCGTGATTTCAAGCCTTGAATTTTCAAGCTTTTCTTTCATGAAAATTTGCTGCTGGGTCATCGCCATCTGAATACCTGCCCGCTGCAGGGCAAAATAGAGGCGGGTGCGAATTTCATGATCGGTGGGATCATCGAGGGCCAAATCGGTCAACCAATACCGGATCGCATATTTGGCATAGCCCAATTCATAGCTGATCAAAATACAATTCGGAGCAGGCGCATCGGAGACTTGAGGCAAAAATCCAGCTTCCCGCTGCAGCATTTTGCCCGCTGCTGCAAGCACTTCCGAAGGCGGGGTCTGATAATCGACTTGAAAATAGACCCACCTGCGCCATTGCTGAGGTTGGTGCTGGCGCTTGCCCAAAACCAAAACCTTGTTTTTCATGAGCAGACTGTTGGGCAAAATCACGGTTTCCCAATTGCGGGTTTCAAGCGCAAGATAGCGCCAATGAATTTCACTGACGCGCCCTTCAAGCCCCTCTACCCGAATCCAATCGCCAACGGTCAGTGAATGATCCATTTGCAGGGTCATGCCGCTGATAAAATTCCCCAGGGTATCCTGAAGTGCCAAGCCCAATACTGCGGTTAAAACGGCTGAAGTGGGAATCAAAGCTGAGAGATTATAGCCAGCAGTTGAAAAAAAGATCGAGCCACTGAAAAGCATCAGGCCTGCAAAAAATAAATCCTGAAGAATGCGGGGCGGAACCGCTCCCAAACGGGGTATCAGACGTTCAAAAATCAGATGGGTAAACTGACTGCCTAAAACGGCATAGCCAATCAACAAGGTGGCAAGACGCAGTGGCGCAAGGTAGCCAGGCAAAACAAACTTAACCAGCAGGGTTGAAAACAAGGCTGCATAATAGGCAAGCATGACGAGTTTCAGACGTTGTCTGGGGTATTGAACCCCACGCAATAAGACCCCCCCAAAAAAACTTCCCAACAAAATCACAGGGAAATGGGTGAGTTCCAACTCGAGCCAAATCGGATTCCAAAATTCTAAAATTTTATTCATAACTTAGTTTATCGCATAATCACCTCTCCCCCTGCCAGAAAAATAAATTCAATTTTCATCAGAAACCATACACATCTCAAAAAAGACTGTGTTATATTAAGGATTGTCTTATACAGGGGTGTCGCCAAGCGGTAAGGCATCGGTTTCTGGATCCGACATTCCGGGGTTCGAATCCCTGCACCCCTGCTTTTCTCCTCTCCACTTTTTGAATTATTTCAGCTATACTAAGGCATGAGTCTTTTCTCGGAGAGGTTTTCTCGTGCGCGCATCCTTTTTCAGCCAAAGCTTACTTGTTCTTTCCCTTTTGAGCTTCACCGCCTGTGGCAGTCTGCCCAATCTACCCAGCCCAGCCCAGCTGAACGCCCAATCTATTCAAGCCACCTCTCAGCCCCAGTCTCCCCCTATTCATCTGCGCATTAAACAGGCCGAAATTGAAATTTCAAGCCAGGAATTGAACCAGCAGTTTCAAAGTATTCTTGCTCTCTCCAATGAAAAAAGACTCAAAGACACCGTCTTACAAACCCTGCCCGGAGGCGTTCTACAAGCCAAAGGCAAATTGGATGCCAGCCAATACCTACCCAATATTCCCTTCCAAATGACCGGAAGCTTAAGTGTGCGTCCTGGCAATATTATTCGCTATGAAGCGACAGATATTCGCGTGGTAGGGGTTCCCGTCAAAGGTTTACTGGATATCTTTGGGCTGGAACTGGCAAATCTCGCCAAATTCAAAGATCGTTTCGGACGGATTGAACAAAAGGGAAATGCCTTCCATCTGATTGTCGAAAAATTCACAAAGGATGCAGTGATTGAAGGGCAAATGCGCCAAGTCAACACCAGCGCAAACGCCATCAGCGTGATTTTTTAAGTGCCCTCTAAGGGCATTTTTAAAATATAACGGCCCGAATTGAGGTCACGTCGAATCAGCAGGGTTTTATGACCTGCCTGTTTGCGCAGATTCATTTCGTTGATACTGAAGAGATTGAGTTTCAGCGTGATTTCTTTATCCCCCATGGCAAAACGCGCGGGCTCAGGTTCCACTTCAAAGGTTTTTATTTTAATTTGGGCCTGTTGATTGGCGAGGCTGACCAATTGACGCCCCGCATAGGCTGAATAGGCATCCTGCAGCGATTGAACGGCTCGTTTTCCATCGGGGGCATTGACATGCAAAAAATAAGCATAGGGCGGGCGTTCTCCCCGCACTTCAATTTCCCAGTATTTTTGACCCATCTGTTTAAAGATCGCCTTGTCGATTTCTTGGGCCGTCAATTTGCGTTGATCTCCCAGCACAAGCACAGGAACCCAGCCCGATCGGTTTTCTTGATTCCAGACCTGGGCCCATTTTTTATCAGGAGACACCCCCCGCACACTCACACTTTCATTGACTTTCAATTGAGCCACAGCACCCGCTTTGAGATCGGCTTCGTTGCGCAGAACGGTTGCTTGCATGATATATTTTTCAGGATAGGGAGCCAGAAATTGATCGGGCAAGGTAATGGTAACCCGCGAGTCTGTTTCTTCCATTTTCAAAACAGGGCTCATATTGCCTGAATGCGCACCATAATCGGGATTATCCTGTACATTATTATCCCCCATTACAATTTTATCTTCGCCATTGTTTACAGAAACAGAGGGTTCAGGTTCTGGGGCAGGACTGGAAAGAATTTGCTGAAGCGGGCCAATTGAGACTGCCAGAAGCACAACAGCCGTACTGGCAATCAGCACACCATAAATTCTACGGGCATTGTCTTTAAAAAAGGAAACCGCAAACTCCGAAAGAGAAACATCGTGTTCCGTCATATCTGAAACATATTCCAACATTTCGCGGATTTCGCGGATAGAGTCCTGAATTTCAGTTCGCTCGGATTGATCTCTCGCCAAACCAAGTGCTTGTCTGAGTTCTTTCAGTGAATTGACAAGATCGCCACGCTCATGAAGTTTTTCTGCACGGAGCAGATGCTGCTGCAGGCGTTTGTCTTTTTCTTCAACAACTGCCATGGCCCGAACCTCTTTCAGAAGTGATGTACTGGGTGGAGGAATTCACAGCACAGGTTAATTTACACTTCTTTACAATTATACTTCCAGCTTACACGATTCTAAAATGGAGATCAAGAAAAATCACCCGCCCAAAAGCAAATTTACCCTGAGAATTCCTGAGCCTGAGGCCTTCTCCCTCCATCAGAACCCAATCCACTGTATTCTTGTATGCAGATCAGCCAGAGATTTCCCTCCCATATATTCGTGTCTTCTCTGCTTATTTCTTATGATTACCCTCTGAAATGTGCATTTACCACTTGACCACTCCCTGTACAAAGCTGTATACTCAAGCCCAAGAGCTTGATTCATCAAGTCTCTGAGGGTTTTTCTCAGAATTAAATACAGTGACAGGTGATTAAACGCCATGCCTTTTCAAAAATTCTTCAAATCGAGCATGCTCACATTGCTGCTGCTAGTGGGTTGCGCATCACAGGCAAAACAAAGACCTGAAATAGACCCCAATGCAAGTTTATATGACCGTTTAGGTCAATTACCCGCCATCACAGCTCTTGTCGAGGATTTGTATAAAAATATTGCAAAAGACGAGCGAATCAATGGTTTTTTCATTGGTTCAAATCCAGAAGAAATAAACAGACTCCTGACCGAGCAGATTTGTGAAGCCACAGGTGGCCCCTGTAAATATTCTGGTCGGGATATGTTAACCGTACATACGGGCATGAATATCACTGAAGCCCAATTCAACGCTTTGGTTGAGGATTTGATTCAATCCATGAACAAATTCAAAGTCGCTGAGCGCGAGCAAAAGGAAATCCTTCAGGCCCTGGGCAGCATGAAAGGCGATATTGTTGATCGATAGGAATTAAGATGCTGAAATCACTCTTTATTCAAAATTTTGTACTTGTTCAAGAACTCAATCTTCAGTTTGCTCAGGGTTTAACCACCTTGACAGGAGAAACAGGTGCAGGCAAATCAATGATCATTGATGCCCTTCAAGGCGTATTGGGAGGAAAAACCTCACCGGATCAAATACGTCAGGGAGCAGAGTTTGCCTATTTAGAAGCAGGTTTCGCGCTCAATGCGTTGAGCCGTGAATTTTTAACGGCCCAAGGGTTTGAAGAATTGTGCCAGGAACCTCTGCTTTTGATCAGTAAAACCCTACACCGCTCGGGCAGTAAATCCCGTTTAAACGGCCAGTTGGTCTCCCAATCTCTGGTCAAGGAGCTGGGTGAACTTCTGCTCGACAGCGTGGGGCAACACGAAAATCAAACCCTCTTCCGTGAGGAAGATCATCTGAAACTGCTGGATGAATTGGGCGGTGAAAGCCACCGTCAGAACTGCCAAGGGATGCGAGAAACCTGGCTCCAATTGTCTCAACTTCGCAGTGAACTGAATCAGAAAAAACAATTGACCAGCGAATTGCAACGCCGGGAAGATTTTCTGCGCTTTCAACTGGATGAAATTACAGAAGCCGAACTCTCTCCCGATGAAGAAACTGAATTGCAGAATGAAAGAGAGAGATTGCGCCACTCTGAAAAACTCATGCACACCGTCAAAAGCATCTGCTATGAAATCCAGGAGCGAGAAGATCAACCCAATCTTCAGGAACGGCTCAGCCTTTTAAAACGGCAGCTTGAACAGATCTGCAGAATCGACAATACGCTTGAGCCCTGGTGCATCAAACTGGATGAAGTGGCACTCGCACTGGATGAAGTCAACCATGAACTACAAAACTACCAGGAAACGCTGGATTTAAACCCCCAACAACTTGAAAAAATTGAATCCAGACTGGATTTGATTCGACGTCTGAAACACAAATATGGCTCAAGTATTGCTGAGATTCTCAGCCATGCAGAAATGCTTCAGGCAGAATTAAGCACACTTGAATCCTGTCAGACCACCCTGGGCAGCCTAGAAACCGAATTGGAAGGCCTGCAAATTCAGGCTGAACAGCTTGCCAATAAACTCAGTCAGTCACGACTTGAGCTTGCAGCCCAATTAAAACCCCTGCTTGAAAATGAGCTCAAGGAATTGGGCATGGAAAAAACCTGCTTTGAAGCCCAAGTCACGCAAAACCCTTCAATGCTGGGCCCCAATGGATTCGATCAGGTCAGATTTATGCTCAGTCCCAATCCAGGAGAACCCTTGCGCCCCCTTTCCAAGATTGCCTCTGGGGGAGAAATTTCACGCATGCTTTTGGCCTTGAAACTGATCCTCAAACGCCAGGAACCTGTTGGAACCTTGATCTTCGACGAAATTGATACGGGCATCAGTGGCATCACCGCCTTGGCTGTCGCCCAAAAACTTTCCCGCCTTGCACAAAACTATCAAATTCTCTGCATTACCCATCTCCCTGTTTTGGCTGCCGCTGCCCATCAGCAGCTTTGGATTGAAAAAAGAAGTGATCAGGAGACGACCACTGTGCAGGTACACTCGCTCTCGACACCTGATCGCATTTCCCGACTGGCCCAAATGGGCAACGGACAGATCACTGATCTGACCCTTGAAAGTGCAAGGGAGATGGTCGCCCATGCCCAATGGTACAGTACGGTCATGGCAAAAGCCTCCTGAAGCTGTCCAACACTGGCAAGCTTCAGGATCTGCTACAATGCTTCAGCTATGGTTACCTTGCATCGTTCATTAAAAGCTTATCCAGCAGAGCTTCAGCCCCGCGAACGTCTTCAAAAAGAAGGCCCTGCCAGTCTGAGCGAAATTGAGTTGCTGGCCCTCCTGCTGAGTACAGGCTCCCAGGGTCAGACAGCACTTGATTTGGCGCGTCATCTGCTTTTGAATTCTCCAGCAGGCTTAAGAGGTCTGGCCAGCCAGGAATTGCCTCAACTTTGCCGTTATCCAGGCTTGGGTGCAGCCAAGGCCACCCGTTTGCTGGCGGCCTTTGAAATCGCGAAACGCTTGGCCCTGAGTGAAATGCCAGAAGGTCAGCCCATGAACCAGCCAGAAGCAGTTGCTGCTCTGCTCATGCCCCGCTTGGCAGATGCAAAACAAGAACATTTGGTGGTGCTCTGTTTGGATACCAAAAACCGATTGTTGGCACAAAAAACAGTCACCTTGGGACTTTTAGACGGGACCTTGGCCCACCCGCGAGAATTGTTTCGCGACGCCATTTTACACCAGGCCCATGCCCTGATTGTCGCCCATAACCATCCCAGTGGGGATCCCACCCCCAGCCCAGAGGATCTTCAGCTCACTGAACGTCTGATTGAAGCAGGACGCCTGCTTCAGATTGAATTGCTGGATCACCTGATTCTGGGAAATCAGAAATATAACAGTTTGCGTGAAAGCCATTCAAGGCTTTGGAGAATACCATGTCGTTCCTGACCCGTCTTTTAAATCCTGTTTATCTCAATATTGCCATGGATTTAGGCACCGCCAATACCCTTGTTTACTTGAAAGGGAAAGGCATTATCCTGAATGAGCCCTCTGTGGTAGCCATTGATCAACATACCAAAAAGCCTTTGAGCGTAGGGGAAGAAGCCAAGTCCATGTTGGGACGCACCCCAGAGAGCATTCAAGCCATACGGCCTTTAAAAAAAGGCGTGATTGCCGATCTGGATGCCGCCCATATGATGATTTCCTATTTTCTCAGCAAGGCCCAACCCAGACACCATATGGTCATGCGCACCCGCATGGTGATTGGCGTTCCTTCCGGCATGACCCAGGTAGAACGCAGAATTGTTCTGGAAGCTGCCGAAAAAGCCACCACCGGTTTTAAACCCGATGTGATTCTTGCGCCTGAACCCTTTGCTGCTGCGGTAGGTGCTGGCTTGCCCATTCTTGAACCTACCGGCAGCATGATTGTGGATATTGGCGGAGGCACCACAGAAGTGGCGGTGATTTCTTTGGGGCAAATTGTCGTGAGCGAATCGCTCGGCATTGCAGGCGATGAAATGAATGACGCCATTGCCCAATATATCCGCAAAGTACACAGTCTAATGATCGGGGAGCGAACTGCAGAACAGATCAAAATTCAGATTGGCTCTGCCTGGCGCGGCCTGGATGAAAAAGTCATGACCATCAAAGGCATTCATCTCAATACCGGCTTGCCAAGCGCGATTCAAATCACCTCCAGTGAAGTGCGTGAAGCCCTGCAAGAACCCCTGAAAGCAATCTGGGAATGCGTGCGTCGCACCTTGGAAAAATCCCCCCCCGAACTGGCAGCAGATATTATCGATCGGGGCATTATTCTGGCTGGGGGTGGTGCCATGCTCGACGGCTTGGATGAAATGTTGCGTCAAACCACCCAAGTTCCGGTGCATATTGCAGAGCAACCCTTGATATGCGTTGCGCTAGGCGCAGGAAAAATACTGGAAGAACTTTCACGCTCCCGTACCTCCAATTGGACCCGCTTATTGGGTATGAAATATTCATGATCAGAAGATCCAGCCGTCGTTTTTCAAATTTCGGACTGCTGGGAGGAATCCTAACCCTCTTATTGCTCTTGAGCCTGATTTGGCTGCGCAGTGCCTGGGTTCCACTGGTACAAGATTTTAGCAGCCCCCTGCTGAGCAAACTCCAACCGCTGATGGAAACCCTTCCTGCGCTGAAAACAGAGTGGCAGCTTTACCGGCAAACAGCCTTGAATCAAAAAGCCGTATTAAGTGAACTGGCCCAACTGCGCAAACAACAACAGGCCATGGAAATTGTTGCAGCTGAAAATCAACGTTTGCGCAGCCTCTTAAATTTACCCACCCCCAAAGGCTATCTCAAAATTGGTGCAGAAGTGATTGCACGCTCCCCCAATCAGTGGACCAGTCGCCTGCAGATCAACAAAGGCTTTGAAGACGGTCTCTCGATCAACCGCATTGTCTTGAACCAAGAGGGCGTAGTGGGAAAAATCAGTGAATTGTCAGCACGCACTGCGATGGTAGAATTATTGACCGATCAAAACAGTGCTGTGGCCTGTATAACAGAAAAAGACAGACGCCCTGCGATTTTAAATGGGGCCTTTCCAGGCGAACCCGCCAAATTAAAATACCTTGAAAACTATACCAAAGTCGTTCCCGGTGAAAAAATCTTAACCTCGGGCTTGGGCGGAAATTTCCCCCCCGATCTGCTGCTGGGAACGGTTACAGAAGTCAAACAGGACCCCGGCCACCCTGTGCCTGAAGTATTTGTAAAGCTTTCAGCCTTCAACCAGGCACTCCAGTATTTGGTCGTATTGGTACCTGAACCATGATCGGTCTGCTGATTTTGATCCCAGGCGCCCTGATCGGATGCTTTGCCCTGCTGCAACTTCAAATTGGTGAACTCCTGCCCTGGCTAAACGCCCCTCCGCAACTGGTCTTGATGGCTGGGCTCTTGTTTACCCTGACCTTGCCCCTTCCGACAGGGCTTATGATTGCCATCTCAGGGGCCTGCCTTTTGGATCTTTGGAGCAATACACCGTTTTTTCAATTTGTGATTGCAACGCTTTGCCTGGGTTCAGCTTGGTTTCTCAAGCATGTCGCAGAATCACTGCCTAAAATCCTGCAAATCAATCTTTTCGGATTTTTAATCACGCTGCTTTCTGAAGCTTTGGCCATCCTTTGGTTTGTCCAATCTGGCCCCATGGCTTGGAATCATTTTTTGCATCTGCTTTTGCCCTTGCTCGCCTATCACCTGATTTTCATCAATCTGCTCTATTTGAGTCTTAGACCTTTTCTGAATACATTAAGTGAACGATCCTATTAAGGAGACCCTGTGCATCCCCAACTCGAAATTTACCCCAATGTGCACTGGCACCCCGAAAACAGCCAGGTCGATCCCTGGGTTATTTTGGGAAAAGCGCCACGAAATCAAGCGCCTGGAGAATCGGCCCTCTATCTCGGCCCCCATGCCACTCTGCGCAGTTTTAGCACGCTCTATGCCGGCAGCACAATCGGAAAAGGCTTGCAAACGGGCCACGGTGTCATGATTCGTGAAGACAATCTGATTGGCGAAGATGTGAGTATAGGCACCCACTCGGTCTTGGAATATGGCAACCGGATCGGCAACCGGGTGCGTATCCACAGCCATTGTTTTCTGGAAAGAGTCATGCTTGAAGATGAGGTGTTCTTAGGCCCCCATGTGGTCTTTACCGATGATCCCCACCCCATCTGTCCGCGTTACCAGGACTGTAAGCCGCCCACACGGATAGGTTTCAGAACCCGCATCGGAGCAAATACAACGCTGGTACCCGGTTTGGTGATTGGCAGCAATTGTTTGATTGGCGCAGGCTCGGTTGTGACTGAGAATCTACCTGACAATTGCGTTGCGGCAGGGAATCCTGCCCGGATTCTTAAACCGATTGACGAACTGGTCTGTTGGCCCGGCTTCTATAGCAAACCCTATGCTTGGTTAGAGAAGGATTTTGAATAAACTGCGAAGAACGATATGGTATTCTGAGTTTAAAAGAAGCAAATTTTTCAAACTGCGTGGTGAGTTGAATGGATTTTAAACAACTGATGACGATGCGTGATGAAATTGGCTCACTGTCATCAAAACGCCACAGGGAATCGGATGTAAGTTTTCTCAATGGCATGAATTTGCTGGAAAAAGCCTATGAGCGGCAATTTCAAGACAAGGAACTGCTCTTGAAAGCGTCTGAAGCCTTTATGCAAGCCATCCAAAACAACCGCATGAATCCTGACCCCTATGTCGGTATTGCTTACCTGTTTTTGCTCCTCAACAATACGAACAAAGCCATCCGTTATTTGAACGAAGCACGCAGAGTTGCACCAAGCCATGAGAACGCAAGACTCTTACTCGATTCTATTCTTGAAAAAGAAGAAATCGAAAAAGAGATGACGGGTGAGGTCTCAGAGGAGCAACCCTTTGCAGAAACGATCGCTTTTGCTGGCGATCACCTCCCTGTCTTGGGGCCAGATCATGATTTTGACGCACTCTATGACGATTTGGAAGCCCTCTTGATGGAAGAATCCAGAAAGCTAATGGATGAACCCTTTGATGCCCGCCCCTCACTTCAAGCAGAAAACTTAGGTCCAATAGAAGTGCGCCTCACGCAACTCAGTAAAATATACAAGCATCTCGATCAACAGCTAAGCATTCTCGATCAAGAGATCGACACCTCAGAATTAAGGGTCAGATTGCGTCCTTTGGATGTCATGAAAAGACGGATGGAACAGGTCTTAAGCACCACAAAATCATTACAGGAAATTCAAAGCAGTTCCCGTCTGGCAAATAAATCTGCACAGCAATTGTTTCGTACAATCCTATCGATTCAAACCCGCGAAGAAGCAAAGCTTCAGGAACAATCCCTTGAAAAACTGCTCGATGAATGCGATCGGATTGCTGATATGCTCGATGCCATTTCTGAAAATGGCTTTTCTATTGCTGAAATCGAAGACGATTATCAACAATTGGTAGGAACCGTTGAAACCTGTCAGGATTTATTGGATGAACGGAATGAATCTCTGATATAGGAGGGACTATAAAATGAAGGAAAAATTTGCTGAATTAAGAAAAGAGTACCGCCAAGAAACTTTGACTGAAGCCGATCTCAAGGCCAATCCCTTTGAACAATTTCATTATTGGCTTGCTCAGAGTATCCAGGCCGGACTCACCGAACCCAATGCCATGATTCTCAGTACAGCCTCGCTTCAAGGGATTCCAAGCAGCCGAACCGTTCTCTTGAAGGAACTCGATACTGAAGGCTTTGTCTTTTTTACCAATTACGCCAGTCGCAAAGGACAAGAAATCGCAGAAAATGCACAGGTTTCACTCCTCTTCTATTGGCCAGAACTTGAGCGACAGGTGCGAATTCAAGGGCAGGCAGAGAAACTGACAACAGAGGAATCAGATACCTATTTTGCTTCCCGTCCGCGGGGAAGCCAATTGGGCGCATGGGCTTCCAAACAAAGTGAAGTGATTTCAGGGCGGGAAACGCTTGAAGACCGTCTGAAAAGCTTGGAAACTCAATTTGCGGACAGCTCCATTCCCCGTCCTGAATTTTGGGGGGGATACAGAGTAAAGCCTTCGGAAATCGAGTTTTGGCAAGGCCGACCCAACCGTTTGCATGATCGACTCAGTTTCCGAAAATCGGCCGCTCTGGCGTGGCAAGTGTTCAGACTCAGCCCTTAAAGAACGCTCTGAAAAAGCCCCCCCTTGAGGGGCTTTTTGACTGAATGGGTAGATTGAGCCAGTGTCAGAAAGGGATCTTCTTGCCTTGGGCATCCAAATAGGTTTCATGGTAATTTTTGCGTAAGTTCAAACTCAAATCAAAGGGAGCTGGCGTTTCAGCTCCAAAACGCAAACTCTGAAGTTTGGACTGTTTGACTTGAAAAAAATAGCCCTGGGTTTCCAACTGAAACTCACGTTCAGGAAGAATCATTTTTTCACCGTTATACCAGGGCAAGAGCGCAAGACGTGCAGGCACCGAAAATTTGAGCGTACAGATTTTATCACAGCTGAGGGTCAATGCTGTGGGGATCTGTACATTCTGAGAACGGTAGAGCCCCTTGATTTGAAATCCACCCTTCACTTCGCCCGATTTTTTGGTAGCGAGATCTGCAATATAACGCAAAGTACGTGGATCTCCCCCATGCAGATAGGGAATTTCAAATTGCAGGGTTTCAGCATTCACGAGCGGGTCATGCCTGACGACATGCTTGCGCTGCTGCATTTTTTGGACCGTCTGAAACTTGCGATCATGTTTGTCCACAAAATAAATGGCGGCAGCAAACCCAGCAATCAGAAGACCCGACATGCCAATCCCAAAGATGCCTAAAATCAAGCGATAGGCCCGCTTAAACTCAGCGTTCTCTTGGACTTCGGACTCAATTTCCATGGTTCATTCTCCCACACAGACTGGATGTCCTGATCTTAATTTGGGAGTGGATAAATTACCAGCGTTTAGTCTGAATATTTTGCGATATTTTAAAAATTTCAGGATTATTTTTTTAAATTAGCAGATTTAAGCGAGTTCAAAAGTGACCCAAAGCACAGGGGCTTAATTTCTGGAAGACAAGCCAATCGTAATCCAAAGAGAATTTTCGCCATAATCTGAACTTTTTGCCTGATAGATGCCAATACCAGCCACGTTTACCTTGCGTTTAACGATTTGCAGCTTGTATTTCGATAATTTCTCAAGTGCATCATCAAGAGAGTCAGCCAAGACCAAAATGGCCTGCACCTCTTCTCCGTAACGCAACTGCGACAAGCGTTGGTTAAAATTTTGCCCCCCCACCTGGTATTTTAGTTGATCTTCCATTGCCATGGCATAACTGTGCTGCAGGGCTGCTTCATGAAGTGTTGCATCTTCAATAAAGGGGCTGAGACGTTTGCTCATACGCTGCTGGTTCATCCATTTTAATATTTTTTCTGAGGAAGTTTGGGCATCCACCAAAGGTGCTTTGCGCTGGAACAATTGGGTTATAAAGTAATAGGTTCCATTATAATAGACCCCCACGCCCAAATGGGTAAAGCGGGAATCGAGAATATTCGCTCGGTGCCCAGGACTGTTCATGAGCCGATGATGGGCCCCTTCTACAGAGAGATCAAAGGCAATATTTTCACCCACCTGCCCTGTTCCGCCTGCGCGGTGGAAACGCTCATTGGGATCTTCACCTTTGGGATTCAAATGGGCAAAAAAACGATTTTTGGCCATGTCTTCGCTGTGTTTCCAGGAAACATAGTCCAAAAGGTCATTTTCTTTCAGCTCAGGTAAATTGTGTTTGAGCCGTTCCTGATTGATCAGAAAAACCAGTTTGCGGGCAGCTTCCAAAGTGGTTGCAAACTGTTCTTTCAAAGGGCTGGGGGAGGGTTCTGCAAGCGGGTAGGTTTTACCAACATAAACGGGCAAGATGCTCCCCACACGCGGCCCCTCAATGGGATCATCCACCAGTAATTCCAAAGTGTATTTGCCTTTGCCTTGGTTCATCGGGATCTCAAAAATAAAGCTCTGGTTACTTCTCAATAAATTTGGAAAGGTTTTGACCTGGCCATTGGGCAAGGTGACGGGCATGCGGGGGCGAAAATAGGGTTCAAAGACACGTCCTTTGATACGCAGAAGATTGCCGGGATTTTGTTGGCGTGGAATCGGTTCAAACTGTGCAAAGTGCTGCAAATAAATCAAGGTAAACCAAATCCCTTTTTCAGGGTGCTCGGGATCGCGCAGATGAACCCCCACACCTGCATGGGTCGCCGTTTTTTCTAAGAGTTGCGTATTTTTTTGAAGCTGAGAAAAAACTTCGGTCAGAGAATAATCCAAGACAATCAGGGCATTGACCTGTCGCCCCGTAACGCGTTGATAGGCCAATTGGTGTTCAAGCGAACCTCGGTTGGGTGAGCGCAAATCGAAAAAATCTTTGGCCGCCATCTCATCACTGTGCTGACGAGCCACCTCGCTGGCCAGGCGATCCAATTTGACAGGGGACAGCTTCATGCGTTGCCGGTACTGGTTCACCATATTCAGCAGTTGATACTCAGCCATCAAGACCCTATTTTGGGCTAAAACAGGGGAGGTAAGGGCCATAAAAAAGAACAGGCTAATTACGAAAACAGAACGCATTGGACTCCAGCTTAAATCAATGGGCAAGACTGAATACAGAGACGCAGAAAAGAATCACGAAGTTCCAGCCTAAATCAAAAAAAATCGCCAATAAAATTAAAATTTCTAACCCATTGACGCAGAGAGCAGAAGCGTCAATAATAGGCCTTAATCTGTTATCAGATTCAATATCAAGATTCTGGAAGGAAATCCACATCCCAGTGAAAAAAATCCCGTCGTCATTGACTTTTAACCGAATTCATCAATTACAGGAAAACCTGCGTGCCGTCCCCGAAAAATACTATGGCAGCAGTTTTTATCTTTTTAGCGAAACCGCCTTGGCCGAAGCTGCAGAAAATTTTGAAAACTGCCTGCCCGGCGTTACTCCTTTCTACGCAATTAAAGCCAATGACCGACCTGAAATTCTCAGTTTTCTCGCCCATCGGGGCTGGAGCTTTGATGCTGCCTCTGCTGCAGAAGTCTATAAACTTGCAGAATTGGGCGTAAGTGGTGAACGTATTATTCTTGCCAATCCCTTCAAAGACAAACCCACGGTTGAAAGCATCTTAAACCATGCGGTGTGCATGACCACTGCCGATTCACCTGAAGAATTACAAAAATTAGCACGTGCCTTTGCAAACGCTCCCCATCAGCCCAAAGTATTGATCAGAATTACCCTGCCTTCAGAAGGGGTACAAACCGATCTCGGAGTCAAATTTGGTTGCCCTCCCATTCAAGCCGTCAAACTTTTGGAAATGTGTCTGGAATTGGGTCTGAAAGCCGAAGGCATCAGTTTCCATGTCGGAACTCAGTCCTGGAACCCTGAAAATTATGCGCGCCATCTCGAAGGAGCAATCTGGGTCTTAAAAGAATTTGCTTACCGCACAGGCCTTGAATTGAAACTGATTGATATCGGCGGAGGCTTTCCCTGGGGCTCAGCAGATGGCAGCGGGCCAGAACAGGTTATGAAGCTCTTGAATGCCGTTGGTGAAATGACACGTCTTGCCCAAGCCGAAGGCTATGTACTCCAGGCCCAACCCGGACGCGTGATCTGTGCAGGGGCTTATACCTTGGTCAGCACCGTGATTGGCAAAGCCAACCGCAACGGACGTCCCTGGTTTTATCTGAGCGATGGGGTCTACGGAGCCTATAATGGGGTACTCTATGATCACCAACCCTATCTGTTTTTGCCTGTCAACCGTTCTATTGAGAGTCTGAGAGAAAACGTAAGTGAATCAGTGGTCTGTGGCCCAACCTGTGATGGCGTCGATATCATGGCCCGTGATATTTCCCTGCCAGAGGATTTGGAAGTGGGAGAATACCTTTTCAGCCCCGATATTGGTGCCTACAGCATGGTGGCAGCCTCACAATTCAATGGGTTTGCCCAGGCCCCAATTCTCTCACAGGCCAACCTGGAAAGGGAAATTCTCTTGCATATCGAGCCAACAGAACCCTCAGAGCTCAATCTGCCACTTGCCGTTTAAAGCTTAAAATGCAGGATCCGATTTGAGCAGGCTGTATAGCTTGATATCGTGATACTCCTCTTTGAAAAAGGCTTTCTGACGCATCAAGCCTTCACAGAACCAGCCCAGTTTTTCCAGGCACTTCTGTGAAGGCAGATTGCGGCTTTCACATTGGGCTTCAAAGCGATTCAGTTCCATGCTTTTAAACCCCCAGTCAATCAGGGCTTTTAGGGCTTCCTGCATATAGCCCTTGCCCCAATAGGATTGCCCCAGACTGAAACCAATTTCAGCACTGGCAAATTCAGGCAACCACCAGATAAAACCAAAAAATCCAATCAAGGTATGATCGGCGGTGAAGATACCCCATTCAAGATATTGGCCCTGATCATAGAGATCGATCACGGCCTGAATATAGGATTGGGTTTCTGCCAGCGTCGTTTGCGTTTCCCAGCGATTATAACGGGAGACCTCAGGGTCTGACATGATCGCAAACAGCCCCTCTGCATCCGACAGGGTCAGGGGACGAAAAGTCAAGCGGGGTGTTTTTTCTCGCGCGAAACTGTGCAAAAGGCTGGGAATCTGTTCAAAACTTAAGCGGCCGGGATTTGACATAAATAGAGTTTACCTTTTTGCGTGAAATGGGCTGATCAGGCACATTATAGCTCAGCTGACGCGCTCCAGCGTATAGGGAGCCCCGCGCCAGTTTTTGCGATACACACTTGTTTTTTTTTCAAGCTGCAAGGTTTCCCCCACTAAAAGCCCCTGATAGACTTCCCAGAGATTATACCCCAAGCCCAAACCAGCAACTTCCTGGTGGTGCAACAATTGTATAAAGACCCGGTTATAGGCCAGACAATCCTTTAATAAATCAGGGGGAAGCTTCAGATTGCTTAAACCCACGCTCAAGGCAGCTTCAGCTTCACGGCCAAATTGCGCAAGCAAACCCTGATAGACCAAATGCCGCAGCGCCCATTCATAGGGTTGCCACCATTTTTTCTGTAGATAGGCTTCAGGCCCTTCGGAATACTCAAGATCGCCTGACTGGATCGCTTCAGCCTTGGCGCAGAACTGTCTCCAGATCTGATTGAGCAAGGGCCAGGGGGAATCCTGCCGCATAAAGCATTCAAAGAGCTGGCGATAGGGAATTCCCCATTGCGTATGCAACATCATCAAGGCCATACGGGCCACCCCTGGGGTGAAGAAAAGAAAATGCACAAGATAGCCAAAGGCTTTGGCTTTGACCCAGTCCTTGCGGGGCAGGGTCTGCGTGGCAATCACCAGTTCGAGATATTCATCCCGCTCAGGGTCTGGTGCGTAGACAGGCGTATGCAGATAGACCGTACGCGATTGCACCGTTTGCATCCCATGCAAGGCGCGGTAGGCGGGATCTGCCATTTCAGCATTGGGAAGAATATTGGCAGAATAGATTTTAATCTCATGGTATTGCCCATGTTCAATCAAAGTACAAATGCCCGAAATAAAGGAATCCAGCGTTTCACCCGGCAAACCCAGGATCATATCGGTATAGGCTTTGATGCGCGAACGCATCAAACGCTGGCGCAGATCGCGGTAATAATCCAAGGAAATATTCTGGCGTTTGACTTCTTTTAAAACCACAGGGCTGAGCGACTGCATCGAGAGGGTGACATCGGTATCCAGCCCCGCTTCAGCCAGAATTTTATGCACTTCAAAGGCCCGATCGGTCACATTTTTGGTATTCTGAACCACCAAAGCACGGGGAAAGCCTGTTGCCTGCCGCACCTTTGCAGCGTAACGGGCAAGCTCCAAATCCCGTTTCAATAGCCCAAAATTGGCATCACAACAAAAGATATACTCAATCTGGTGCTGGGCAAACCAATTCAATTCAGACTCCAGGCGTTTCTGATCAAAGCCGTAAACTTTGCTTTGGGTGGCTGAGCCCCAATCACAAAAACTACAGGTAAAAGGGCAGCCCCGGTTCGTCTCCCAGAGAATAGCCCATTTTTTCTCAGGCTCTGCCTGCATCAAGGGCTCAAAAACACCTGCAAGATAGGGCGAGGGCAAGCGGTCCAAATCTTTGCTGCGAGCTGCGGGGGGGCGGGTCTGAAAATTCCCCTCAGAATCCAGCCAACTCAGGCTGGAAAGCCCTGACCAATCCTTGAGCGGCAAGGCTTCCAATATTTCAAGAAACCGGGCCTCTCCCTCGCCGTGGACACAGAGATCTATACAGGGATTTTCGCGTAAAAAGGTTTCGGCCTGGTTGGGTACTTGGGGCCCACCAAAAACAATCAGGGTCTGCGGCGAAAGCTCCCGCAAGCGGCGCGCAATCGCCAGGGAACGCTGAATATTCCAGACATAGGCACTGAAACCAACAAGATCAGCGCCCTGAAGCTGTTCACAGGCTTCAGACACCGAACTGAATTCACAGAGAGGCAAAAGAAACTGGTAGCGTTCAGGTTGAGACGCATAGGCCTGAACATAGGCCTGAAGGAGTCCTGCCACATAGGGCAGATAGGGGCGGGCCCCACTGTTCAATTGTACCAAACCAATTTTTAGTTTTCCCGAATGCATCGCTTCGCCCAAATCTCTCTCCAATGCTCGCACTGAATGTATTATCCCCTGAAAATTCAAAGCTCTCAAGCTTTTCAAGCCCCCCAGCACGCTACTGAAAGTGGCTCACATTTCGTCCAACTTTGGCTTATTTTCTCATGACCAGCGAGATTTACTATCTGTGGTTCAAAAATCTAGGGTTACTTATCCTCAAAAAGAAGCAACAACTTCTCTAAAGCTCTCCAAACCAGCTTCTAAGTTTTCAATAATGTCCAATGCCAAGACCTCAGGGTCTGGTAAAAATCATGCAAGACCCAAATTAACAGACATTCAGGCCGAAGTTATGATGGGGATCTGCGACCTAACCGCCAAATACAAGCTCAAATAAGAGTCTTAGGGTCTATTTTGTGTCAATATCTTACTGCCTTTAAAAAGGGGTTAAGTATTGGGGGGCTCATGAGGGGAGGCCAGCAACTCTTTGAAAAAGGCACTGTTTTCTTGTAATAGACGCACTTGCTCGTCTTGTTCTCGCAGCCGCAATTCCAGTGCTTGAACCCGCACGGACAGGGCCTTAACCGCTGGATCAGCCTGAGCACCTGCTCCAGCAGTAATGGTTTGGGCAATTGCTTTGCCCATCGGTGACCACACCACAATGGCTACAATTGGAATCATCAACGCCAAAATGCCTTCCATGCAGAACCTCTGTATCTGTTATTCCTGAAGTAGTTTAACATGTGTTTCTAACACTGTCCTTGAGAAGGATCCCAGCCATGATTGAACGCAGGAATTCCACTCTCACTTGGCAGTTGAACATCCTGCTGAGCTTACCAACCGGGCTAATGAACAGGAAAAAAAGTAAATTCTTAGCCGGTTACGCCAACTCAACCCGAATCTCAATTGACTGGTAAACTGAAAAGAAAGACATGCAAAAAAAGGAATGAGATATGGTCGCGATTGGCAGATTTAATCAATTGGAAATCATCAAGGAGCGCAGCGTAGGCTATTTCTTTGATGGGGGAGAAGATGGCGATATTCTCATGCCCAAACGCCACCAGCCCGAACATTGCGAGGTGGGCGATTTCCTGAATGTCTTTATCTTTCATGATGCAGAAGGCCGACTGACAGCTACCACCCGGATTCCCAGTGCGCAAGTCGGTGAGGTGGCCTGGTTAAAAGTGGTCGAAGTGCATCGCATAGGCGCTTTTCTTGACTGGAATATGACCAAAGACCTCTTGGTGCCGATACGGGAGCAAGTTGAACTGATGGTTCCCCATCAATCCTATCTGGTTTATATTCACCTGGATGAAGACCAGCGTATTATTGGCTCAAGTCGCCTTGAAAAATTTATTCAAGATGAAAATCAAGGGCAGTTTAGCTATGGACAGGAAGTCGATCTCTTGATTGCCGAAGAAACCGATTTGGGTTTCAAAGCCGTGGTCGACAACAGCCACTGGGGTTTAATTTACAGCAATGAAATTTTTCAACCCTTGCACATCGGTCAAAAAGCCAAAGGCTATATTAAAAAGCTCAGAGACGACGGCAAAATTGACGTCGCCCTTGAAAAACCGGGTTACAGCCCCGATCGGATCGAAGAGCTCGCGCGCCGAATTTATCAAAGGATTCAACTTTTCGATGGATTTTTGCCCTTAACAGACAAAAGCCCCCCTGAAGTGATTCAGGATGAATTTCAAGTCAGCAAGAAAAACTTCAAGCAGGCTGTGGGCAAACTGTATAAAGAACGCCGGATTCTGATTGAAGAGAAGGGCTTAAGGGCTGTTAAATAAGCCTGGTTTCAGGCGAAAGGCCAAGCGCTTAATACTTGGGGCCAATCCCCCTTTGATCCAATTCATAGCGCCGTCTGCCGTATTCCACCCTATCGGGATCGGGAGCCCTTTCAGGCGCAGGTTTAAGCACATCAAGCTGGCGCAGGAAGGTCTCCTCTTCGCTTTCCCCCCAGATGGAATCTGCAACCCAGGCCAGCCCCCCGACAATCGCGGCCCCCACCAAGACAATCGGCGCGCCAGGGCCCGTCGAACCCGCCAGAATAAAGACCCCGGCCACGGCGCCCGTTCCACCTGCCAATGCCCCCACGCCCTTGGCGGTTCCGCCAATATAGTCTCCGTTTGAAAAATCCTGGTAAGAGCCATAGGCATCCACGCCCATGCCAATCACATCTCCCACCGGCCCCAAAAACTCCATGAATTTGAGTGCACTCAACGCTTTCAGGGCTTTGGCACTTTTGAGAGTATCTTCGGTCAGGTTGAAGAGGGTGGCAATATTTTTGCCATTGCCTGCCACCCCCAAAGCCGAACTTGAGAAATCAGCAATGCTCTTAAAATCAGCATTTTCAAATACAGCAGGGAGTTTTCCGGTCGCGGCCACACTGGCAGTCAGGGCCATAAAGGCACCCAAGCCACCGGATTTTTGCAAGCTCTTGAGGAAGCCTGCGGCCGCTTTGCCGTTTTCCCCCATTCCATCGAGTTTTCCAGACAGATAGGTATACATTTTTTTGGGGTCATTGAGTTGCGCCATTTCTTCGGGGGAGAGCTTATCCAGGGCCTGTGCCAGGGCATCGGCAATCTTGGCCCCCTTGTCCAAGGCTGTATTGGGATCATTGATCGTGCCCATGACCTTTTCAAAAGCCGATTTTCGCTCTTGCAGACTGACACCGGATAAAATCTGGGCTGATTTTTGTTCAAGTTGTTTG
This sequence comes from bacterium (Candidatus Blackallbacteria) CG13_big_fil_rev_8_21_14_2_50_49_14, assembly GCA_002783405.1. NCBI lineage: Bacteria > Candidatus Blackallbacteria > bacterium (Candidatus Blackallbacteria) CG13_big_fil_rev_8_21_14_2_50_49_14. The sequence goes on from PFGG01000039.1 coordinate 55,010, forward strand.
CCGATCAGTTCCTGTCGCACAGCAAGCGCTTTTTGCGGATCCAACTGCGCCAGTTTGCCAATTTCGACTGAAAGCAACTGGGCCTGCTCATCCTCTGAAAGCAGGCCGAGAAACTCATTGAATTCAGGGCTGAGCAGATGATCTGCTAATTTTTGAGCGGCCTCAGGCCCAAACACTTCCTGTATCGCTTCTTCACGGGCCTTGCCAAAGGCTGCTTGAACTTCAGGCTCTTGCGAGATGTCCAAAATTTTTGCTTCTATTTTTGAGATATCGATGCGCTTGCGCAAGTCCGCATCGATGTTTTCATCTTGAGACATGGCCAGCGCTGTATACAGTTTTTTTAATTCTTCAAGCTTGCTGCCCTCAGGCGCATTTTTGAGCAGGGCTTCCACCTTTTTCATAAAGACCTGATCCGCTTGAGAAAGCGATTCCTTGCCAATCACGGAAAGAGGAGGGTTCTCAATCAATTGCTGCTTACGGGTTAAATCCACTTCAATCCGCCCCTGGGTTTCTCGGGCCACCTGGTAATCTGAAATATACTGATCGGCTTTATCGCCAATCTGAGCCAGCATTTCTCCCTCTTGCGGGGTAATCCCATCGTAGATTTTGGCAGCATTTTGAATATCACTCAGCAATTGGGTTTGGGTCTCTTTGACCAGATCCAGAATAGCCTGGGGATTCATAGGGTTCAGGGCTTCCAATTTGCGAATCTGAAGATTCAAAAATTCCAGCGATTTTTTTCCGCCCTCAGAGCTGATACGCACATGGTCTTGAAAAACCTTGACTTCAGACTTCATCAAAACAATCAACTGCTTGCGATCGGTTTCAATCTGGGTGCGCAAACTTTGAGCTTGTTTTTGATACGATTCAAGCTCAGTGCCTTTGGCGGTCTGGATTTTGTCTTCAAGATCTGAAAGTTTGGCGATATTTCCTTCCAAGCGCTTTTGGGTATCGTCCAAGCCCTGATACAGGGTAGCCAAAGAACCCACGCGCATTTTGGTACTGTAAGCCGCGTGCTGAATTTGGGCCGTACTTTCCAGATTGCGTTTCTGTTCAGCCATGACCAGCGCCTTTTGGGCTTCCAGATTTTTGATTTCTTCAGGATGGGTCGCCAAGACCAAACGGGAATTGATCCGATTGAGCTGGGCTTCAAGCAGAGGCAAAGCTGTGGCTGGCGAATTGCGGTTTTCACCAATTTTTTGTTCAGAGCCTGGAATCAGGTTGCTGCTCTTGGGCAAAATGGACATGCGCGCTGTCAGTACGGTTTGATAGGTATCCAATTCAGTCAATTGCCCCCCCAATTCAGAAAGCTGAGTTTGCAATCTTGCCATTTTTTCTAGTTGGGGGGGGGCGGCCTTACGAGCGGTTTCTAACTGAGCTTCCAAGTTTTGCTTTTGCTCTAAAAGACTGGCACGGGTTTCTACCAAAACGGTCATGCTGGTGGTCAGATTGGCTTTATACGCAGGATAGCGATCAGCTGCCAGCGTAGAGGCTCTGTTTTGATCCAGACCACTTGCCTGATCTGCAATGGCGACCTGGGCCAATTGCCTGACCGCATCGAGCCTTGCCGTCGTTTCTGACTCTGGTAAGTTTAAAACCGTGATCTGACGGTTGGGATCGGTAAAATACACACTGCCCTTGAGATATGAAACTGATGCCTGCAATTGTTCAGGTTGGATACCGCTTTTCAGTTCAACCACGGCAAAGGCTTTTCCACCTTCTGGCGTTTGCACCTCAACCACCAATTCACTGCCACTGTTTTTGGCATTGACCGCTTCCAGAGCGGCTTCTAAATTCGGATAGGTTTTTAACTCCGCTTCAGGATAGGCTGAAACAGCCTGAAAACGACTCTGAATCTCGGCAGGAGTTGCCAGGGGATAGCGCAGGCTTTCAATCAGGGGAGCCGCATCCTGTGCCAGCACATGGGCAGTTTCTCGCAATTGCGGCACAGCATCTAAACGGCGTATCCCTCGGGCCAGACTGGCTTCGAGTACAGGTCGAGTCAGCCCTGCAGAGGCATTATCAGCGGCAATTTTTTTGACTTGGGTCAGTTCAGGTTCAGGTTCAATGTTTTTGGGAGCGGCAACAGGCTCAGCAGGCGTTCCCCCCAAAGCCACCTGATCCTGTACATTCGGAGTCTGGTTCTCTGGCGCAGGATCGACAGGAGAGACAGGTGAAATCGGCAACTCTTTGGGCCGTACAGGCGGTAAATCAGCCAATTTTTGAATTAAAAAGGGATTCGATTGAATTGTGGTCATACAGATTTCCTTGTCTTGCTTTGCTCTCACTCTATACCCACATCGCTGCCTGTTTATTCAAGAAACGTCTGAAAAGCTTGAACAGGTCTGGCATTTAAAGTCTGGAATTGAGACAATAGAAACGCAGGGTTGGCGAAACAACCCGCTTAAAAAAGGGGACTACAATGGATATCAAAGCATTTCAAGCGGGCAGCAAAGATATTTACCTAAAATATTATGGTCTGATGGAAAAAAGACGCTGGGCCATTGATTCGGATTTAAACTGGGCCGAAATGCAGACAGAAAAAGCGGATCGCCCTCTTCAGGAAATGCTGTATATCGCCTCTTTGATTGAAAGCTATACCTTTACCACCACGCCGCTCTTTCTGCAAAGGCATAAGGATTTGCCCTGGATTATCTCGCTCCAAATGGCACGGGGGTATGAGGAATGCAAGCATGGCAATGCACTTTGGCGCTATCTTGAAAATCTGGGCTATCCCGTGCTTGAAACAGATTTGATAGAAATTCAGCAGGTGCCCGATAAATTCGAAGGCATGACCTTGTTTGAGCGCAATCTCTACTCCTGGCTGAGCGAAATTGAAACCACTGTTTTTTATCGCAAGGTCAGCGAACAATTGGCTGACCCCCTGGGTAAAAATCTGCTCAGTTTGATCTCTGCGGATGAACGCGTTCATGGCAGTTTTCTGCTGGAAACAATCAAATTGGAACTGGGTCTGAATCCAGGCCTTGTGCAAAATCTACAGCAAATTCTCGTGGATTACCAAAATCCTGAAAAA
>PFGG01000040.1 GCA_002783405.1 bacterium (Candidatus Blackallbacteria) CG13_big_fil_rev_8_21_14_2_50_49_14
GGGGTCGGGCTGACCCCTCAAGCGTTAACGTAGTGGGTTGCCACAAGCGTAGCTTGAGAATCCCTTTCCTTGAGGGAAGGGAGTGTCAACAATTCTTTAGAGTGGGTCAGATAAACCTTTCTTCAAACGCTTTTGTGCATCAGTTTCATTCCCTCACTGATCCAAAGAATACAGGAATTGGCTGCGACGATGATGCTGATTTCAGTCCAGTTCAAAGGGGCCGTATGAAAAAACTGCTGAAACCAGGGCAGATAGATCACGACAGTCTGAAGCAGAATGGAGGCGGCAATCATGCCCGTTAAACTGGGGTTGCTGAAGGCCAGGCCTTTACTGAAAATAGACTGCTGACTGGAGCGAATGGCCAGGGCCTGAAAAATTTGCGCCACGGCTAAACTGGTAAAGAAAATGCTTTGCCAATGGCCTTGGGGGCCTGTTTCTAAAAAGCTGAGGGCGCCCAGTACAAATGAAATCCCGCCAATCAGACAGCCCATCCAAGTGACCTGCCAGCGAAATTTTCCACCCAGAATACTTTCATCAGGAGGCACCGGGGGCCTTTGCATAATATTGGGCTCGGCTTTTTCCATGCCAATGCCAAAACCCAGCAGACCATCGGTGAGCAGGTTGAGCCAGAGCATTTGAATGGGCAGCAGGGCCAGCGGCATATTTAGCAGCGGGGCGAGCAGCATGACCAGGATTTTGCCTAAATTTCCGGCGACTGAATATTTAATAAATTTGCGCAGATTGTCATAGATAATGCGGCCTTCTTCAACAGCCGCCACAATGGTGGCAAAATTATCATCCTGAAGCACCATATCGGCAGCTTCTTTTGCAACATCAGTGCCCGTGATGCCCATGGCCACGCCAATATCAGCCTTCTTGAGTGCAGGCGCATCATTGACCCCATCTCCTGTCATGGCCACTACCCGGTTTTGGGCCTGTAGGGCATTGACAATCTGCAGTTTATGCTCAGGGGATACACGGGCAAAGACCGAGGTCTCCTGAAGTGCCTGGCCCAAGGCTTGAGGAGAGAGGGTGTGTAAATCCTGACCGGTAAGTACCTTGTTATTGTGGGTGATACCCAATTCTTGGGCAATGGCCTGGGCGGTTAAGGGGTGATCGCCGGTGATCATGATCGGGCGAATACCCGCTGTCTGGCAGACCTTGACGGCTTCCAGGACTTCTGGGCGTGGGGGATCGATCATGCCGACCATGCCCAGAAAAATTAATTCAGTTTCAAGTTTGGGCGTGGTTTCAGGTTGCTTTTGCCAGCTTCGCAGCGCAAAGCCAAGTACGCGCATTCCCTGGGCTGCCAGTTTTTCATTGGCTTCTAAGAGTTCCTGACGTGTTTGAGGCGTTAAAGTCAAAATACCCGCTTGGCTGAGATAATGGCTGGAGAGTTCCAGCAGCCCATCGGGGGCTCCCTTGGTCAGGCTGAGCCAATCCGAATCGGGCAGGTGTTTGTCTAAGGCTGCTTCCAATTGTTTGGGCAAACCTGCATCGGGCAGGCTGTGAAGGGTGGTCATGCGTTTTCGCTCAGAGTCGAAGGGCAATTCTGCCAAACGGGGCAAAAGTATTTCGAGGGCCTGTTTTTCTAGCTTCCAGTGACGGGCTGCTATCAGCAAGGCGGTTTCAGTGGGATCTCCCAGCGCTTCCCCAGTTGCTTCGAGATGGCCATCGTTGCACAGTACACCACAGACATTGAGTAAAGCGCTTTCAAGACTGGTTTCGGGGGGGCTGCCGGGTGTGATGGCTACGATATGATCCGCCAGTACCACACGCTTTACGGTCATGCGGTTTTGTGTCAGGGTGCCTGTTTTGTCAGAACAGATCACGCTGACTGACCCCAAGGTCTCGATGCCTGTCAGTTTGCGTACCAGTGCATGGCGTTTGAGCATGCGCTGTGAACCAAAAGCCAGGGTGATGGTCAAGACAGCGGGTAAGCCTTCAGGAACCGCCGCGACGGCGACACTGACCGCGCTCAAGAGCATATGTTTCCAGTCTTCGCCCCGCAGAACTCCAAGCAGAAAGATCAGGCCAGAAATCGCAATCGCCAGGATGGCCAATGTTTTGCCCACCTGATCGAGTTTTTTCTGCAAGGGGGTGGCTTCGGCTTCGACGGTTTCGAGCAGAGTGGCAATTTTTCCCAGTTGGGTTTGCATACCTGTGCCGATCACCAGACCCATTCCCCGGCCATAGGTGATGATCGTGCCCATATAGGCCATATTGTGCTGGTCGCCCAGGCTCAGGTTTTTTTCAGAAAGTAAAGCGGTGTTTTTTTCAACGGGTTCAGATTCACCTGTTAAAGCTGCTTCCTGAATCTTGAGATTAATTGCCTCGATCAAGCGACAGTCAGCAGGCACAATATTGCCTGTTTCGAGATAGAGCAGATCCCCTGGAACCAGTTCTCTGGCTGATATTTCAATTCGGGATCCACCACGTTTGACATGCACCAGAGGTTCCGCCAATTGTTTGAGTGCAGCAATGGCCTTTTCTGCGCGGTATTCCTGAATCAATCCGAGTACGGCGAAAAAGACCACGATCGCGAGAATCACGATTGCGTCACTGTAGTCTCCTAAAAAGGCTGAAAGCCCGGCTGCAGCTAGAAGAATCAGCACCATGATCGAGGTGAGCTGTTCCCAAAGAATCAGCCAGGGGCTTTTGATGCCCTTTTCAGTTAGTTCATTGGGACCCGTACTTTGCAGGCGTTGTGCGGCTTCTTCAGGTGAAAGCCCCTGCTCCATTGAGACTGCCTGCGCCTGAAGTGTAGCTTGAACAGATTGTGTGTACCATTCAGACATTGAAGTGACTCCTTGGGGGATTTTAGGGACTGAAAGTCTGCTTGTGTTTTATTCCTCATCCTCTTCGAGGTCGGAAAGCTCATCTAAATACATGTCTTCAAGATAATCATCCTGCTCGCTGAGCGGGCGCAGATTTTTGAGGACACTGGGGCGTTCTTCTTGCCCTTCATGGGTTTGCATAACCCTTTGTTCAATCCGCTCAAGTGGTTCAAAGCGATGCCCCACCACGCGGAACATGCAGGAGGGCTGGGGCAGTTCGTCCTGACGTTCAGGGTTGCGTGAGGCGGAATTATACCAATTGCGGTAAAATGCAGCGGCCTCAACCCGAGGGTAATCGGTCAGACAAAAGCTGCCCAATTCAAAACACATTTCAAAGAGTTCTTCTTCGAGCCCCGTATCGAGTTCCTGAGAGAGCAGAATATCTCCTTCATAGATTTCCTGACCTTCACGGTCATAAAATCCAGAAAATTGCATGAGCTCTAAACCATGGATCTGGGTCAGCTGGTACAGCTCGATTTGTTCACCAGGAATGGAGTAACTGTAGTCGCTGTTGAGAATCCACTCATCTTGCATTTGCCGGGTTTCAGGATCCCAGGCGCGAAATTTCAGCGTGCGCATTTTTAAAAATTTTCCTTTATCAGTCTTAAAAGACTGCGTGATAAATCCGTCAGTCTTTTAAGACTGTGCGATAAACCCGCAGCACATTGCCGAAGGCCATTTTTGAGATGTCTTCTTCTTTATACCCCAGTTGACGCAGACGTGTCAGCAGATTGGGAAAGCAGCTGACATCCTCGAGCCCTTGGGGCACGTTTTCGATGCCATCATAATCAGAGCCAAAAGCCACATGATCGGGGCCCATCTGTTCACAGAGATAATCAATATGGCGAATGGCATCTTCGAGCGAGGCCTTTTCGGGGGCGTTGTTGAGAAAAGAGGGGGCGAAACACAGGCCGACAAAACCATTTTGAGCCTGGATGGCCTTGAGCTGTTCGTCGTTCATATTGCGGCGGTGCCCACAAAGACTTTTGGCATTGGCGTGAGAGACAATGATTGGATCCTTGGAGAGTTCCAGTGCTTCCCAGAAGCCCGCTTCGTTGATATGGGCCAGATCTACGACCATACCGAGTTCATTCATGCGTTTGATCACGTCTCTGCCAAAAGGGGTCAGTCCGTAGTTTGAGCCTACGCCCAAGCCATCGGCCAGTTCATTGCGGTGGTTCCAGGTCAAGCCGATGGCGCGCAGTCCCTGGCGGTAAAAAACTTCCAGCATTTTTAGATCGCCGCAGAGGGGCGAGGCCCCTTCCATAGAAAACAGACCATAGAGTTTATCCGGGCCATTTTCAACGGCTTGTAGATCTTTTTTGTTTTCTATCAGGGCAAAATGCGCGGGATGTTTGCGGATATCTTCTCGAAAGACCTGCATCATTTGTAATGAGCGCACCGCACCATAGTGCCCGGCTTCATAGGGCATGGTAAAGATCGAAAAAATTTGAAGCCGCAAGCCTGCTTGGCGCATGCGTGGATAATCAGAATGGTGTTTGGGCTGGGGCAGATAAAGACTCATTTCATCTTCTTCCAGCATGAGCAGACGTGAAAGTGTGTCGGCATGACAGTCGGCAATAAATTGCATTATCTTTTTCCTTTTCTAAGCGGTCTTCTGGGTGTTTTTTTTACAGGCTTTTGTTTTTTGGGAGGAGATTGATAGATTTTTCTGCGCAGCTCTTGCACCAGATTGGCAAAACCAAAGTTTTGAATTTGATCAAAAGCGACACGTCGGGAGAGTTTTTTGCGAGCGGATTCAAAATAAAGCCGTGCTTTTGCACGCTTGCCTTTTTCAAGCCAATAGTCTGCTTCACGCAGGTCAATAATTCCCAGAACAGGGGTTGACTCTTCAAAATGGGGGAAGGCAGTGGCGCGAATTCTTTGGTGCCGTTTCCAGAGCGTGCGTGCTTCTTCAAATTGTGCTTTGTTGAGTGCTTTTTCACAACGTTCGAGATACACATTGAGATACCATTTCAGGATTGCCGATTTCCCGTCCTGTTTGAGACGCAGAAAGAGTTCATCTGCAATGCTCAGATTGAAACGTCGGTTAAGACTCAGGGCTTTGAGCAGGCGGTCAAGTTTGGCGGTTGTGATTTCCCCATCTCTGTTGATCAGGTCGCTGAGTAAGCGTACTGCTTGCTTGGGCTGGCCTCTTCCAATCGCTTCGTTGACCTTTCGCGGTGTGGGAGATGTGCATGCCAAGAGATTGAACAGCAGCAGAAGCAAAAGACTGAAACGTTGGCTTGAATGGGAAGGAATCAATTGCATGACGAGGAAAAAGCTTTCTTTGGAAACTCTCTTTCAAGTTTACTGGAGAGAAGGCGTGAATGCACAGACCTCTCATAGCAAAGCAGCCCCTCCGTGAGGAGGGGCTGGCCTTGTGGAGTTTCAGTTATCGATTAACGACGTACTGCGCCGGGAGCTGTGCTCAGCGCCTTGAAGACGTTGATGCGACCATGTCCATAGTAGACATCGAAACCGGGGGTGCCGAGGTCATCAGCAGTGGCTTCAATATGGGCCTTCACCTGAGCGGAGTTCAGCTGAGGATACTTGCTGCGGACCAGAGCTGCCAAGCCGGAAACGGCGGGGGTAGCCATGGAGGTTCCGCTGATAGAACCGTAGCTGATACCAGGCATATCTGTCTGGTAGGTGGGGAAGGTGGACAGGATGTTTACGCCAGGAGCGGCAACAGAATTGTGCTTACCATATTGAGAGAAGCGAGCAATTTTGTCGTTGCTGTCGGTAGCGCCAACGGCCATTACGCCAGGAACACCTGCAGGATAGGAAATGGAACTATTGCCATCATTGCCCATTGCGGCAATCAGCATAGCGTCTTTTTCCAGAGCATGTTTGACGGCATCGGTAATCACAGCAGAGCTGCTGGGGCCACCGAGGCTCATGCTGATGACTTTGGCGCCATGATCAGCGGCCCAGATAATACCACTGGCAACGCTTTCATAGGAACCATAGCCTTCTTTGCTCAGAACCTGAACAGGCAGAATCTTCACGTTGGGAGCAACACCTGCAACCCCTACACCATTGTTGGTGATCGCAGATGCGATACCCGCACAGTGGGTGCCGTGGCCATTGCCATCTTCTACAGTGGCGTTGCCATCAACGGTATTGTAACCAGGCAACAGTTTGGCAGCCAGGTCGGGGTGTTTGTAATCTACACCGGTGTCAACGATGGACAGAATCAGGTCTTTATTGCCCTGTTCAATTTCCCAACCTTTTTGAGATTGCATCTTCTGGTGAGCATACTGTTTTTCAAACATGGGATCGTTGGGGAAAGCTTGGGGAGCGACTTCACGGGGAGCAGGCTCGGTAGCTGCGGGCCGGGTCAGCTTCACAATCATATTGGGTTCTGCATAGAGCACGGCAGGGTTGCTGCGCAGGCTCTGAAGGGTTTGGCTCTCTTGAGCGCCAGCAGAACGGATGGAAGCAGAACGAACCAGATTAATTCCCAGAGCGGGGTTGCCAACGGGCTGAGCTTGCAGGTTCATGGCGCGCAGGCCACCCTGGCTGAATGCTGCCATTGCATTGGCACCGGGCTTCATACGAACGATGAATTCACCGGGAATATGATCCAGACCAGCCATGGCAGCTGCTTTTAATTGAGCGCCACGGGTGGAGGTCATATTAGGACGGGCAGCGCTTTGAGCGCCTACCTGTGCGGGACCTTGGTTGAAAGTGCCCTGCAGAAGGGGAGCACTGCTACAGGCAACCAGAGAGGCGGCCAATGAGGTCAGGGCTACGGCTGAGAACAAGCGAGTATTCTTCATCTGGATAACTGAATCTCCTTAGTGTTTTTGGTTTAACATTGGGCTAAAACATCTAGTGTGTCTTGTAGACTTGAATCTAGACCTCTTTAGTTTACGCAGTTAATACCTTATTTATGGTTATTATAGGATTAAATATAAATTAAGTCAATCCCCAAAAGTGATTTTTGATCCAGAGGCTGCGTTAAAGGAGATCAAAGACTGGATAACCAAAGAACACTTCTGAATGCTGAGGGCGGGACTTGAACCCGCACGGGATAAACCCGGGGGATTTTAAGTCCCCTGCGTCTGCCGATTTCGCCACCTCAGCAGGGTTTTAAAGAAAAAGGGTTTGTGAAAAGCGGACCGGACGGGACTCGAACCCGCAACTTCCTGCGTGACAGGCAGGTGCTCTAACCGATTGAACTACCGGTCCGTTTTGTTTTAGACGAAATTTAGTATAACTGAGTTGAAGGGTAGGCACAAGGGATTGCAAAATATTTTTCAGTCAGTTTTTTTAGAAATTTTTGCCTGCAATTCTTCTTGGCAGGTGCTTAGCAGGGCCGGAAAGCTTGCGAGCAATGCCGATGCTTCCAGCAATTCAAAGCGTTGAATGTGATAGTGCAGCTGATCAGTAAATGCTTTTAGCCTGGGAAGCTCGGCCTGATTTGAAAGGTCAGTCAGGGCATTTGAAAAATTTTCAAGTGTGTTCAGTTCTAAGGATGTTTTGATCTTTGCCCAGCGTTCAAACCAGTTTTGCTCAAGTTCCGCCAGGATTTGTTCTGGTTTCAGAGCAGAATGGTTTTGTTTTGCTTCCATGACAGGAGAAGGGGGCACTTGCCCCAGGTAACGCATTAAGAGGTTGAGCAAATCTTTTTTCTGAACAGGTTTGGAGAGGACATCTGCAAAGCCCTGATGAAGAAAACTGTTTTTTTCTTCGGGCAAGGCATAGGCGGTCAAGGCCACTACTGGAATATGGGCTGTGCTTGGATTTTTTGAGAGAATTTGCTGGGCTTCAAGGCCATCCATCACGGGCATTTTGATATCCATTAAAATCAGATCAGGTTTTTCCTCGGTCGCCAGAGAGACGGCCTCTTGGCCATCGCAGGCCAGCAGCAGGGTCAAGGGTTTATCTTCGAGCATATACTGAAACAAATTCCGATTGACCAGAACATCGTCGGCAATCAGCAGCTTTGCAGGTTTTAGCCGAAGGTTTTCAATGGCTTGACCCTGGTGCGCAGACGCCGTGCTGGGAATGATTGAATTCGCTTGCTTTTCGGGCAACAGAATCGTAAACAGGCAGCCCTGATTGACCTTGCTTTCTACCTGAATCTGGCCTTGCATCATTTCAATCAGTCGGTTTGAAATTGCCAAGCCTAAACCTGTGCCTCCCCGGTGCATGGCATAGGCCCGCTCTTGTTGTTCAAAGGGTTGAAAGAGTCTGGAAAGCGCTTCGCTACTGATGCCAATTCCTGAATCCTGAATTTTAATTTCAAGTTGAGGAGGGGTTGTGTTGTTTAAAACAATGCGGCGCAAAGAAAGACTCAGGAAGCCTTTGGGCGTAAATTTAATTGCATTGCCAACCAAATTGACAAGCACCTGGCGTAAACGCAAAGGATCTAAATGGAGCAATGGAATATTTTCTGTGGGGAGTTCCAATCGAAAATCCAGATCTTTTTCCTGGGCCGAGAGACTGAATAGCTGATAGATCTCTTTCAAGAGATGTTTGATATCGGTGGGTTCTGGGTGCAGGCTGAGTTTACCGGCTTCAATTTTAGACAGATCGAGAATATCATTGATAATCGCCATGAGCGCGTTGCCACTTGAACTGATGGCCTGTAAATGTTCTTTGTATTTGGGGTTGCTGATCTGTTCCTGAAGGAGATTTGCAAAGCCCAAGATGGCATTCATGGGCGTGCGAATTTCATGCGACATATTGGCTAAAAAAGCGGATTTTGCTCGGTTTCCAGACTCAGCAAGCTCTTTGGCATGAAGCAGTTCTGTATTGGTCGTTTGCAAAGACAGGGTTTGTTCTTTTACTTTTTGTTCAAGAAGCTCGATATTTTGCAAACGTTCCAAGCTTCGGCCCAGGTTGTCGGCCATTGCAATCAGTATCAATTTTTCTTCTTCCAGCCATTTACGAGGCTTTTGTGACTCTTCCAAACCAATCACTCCGTAAAGTTGATCGGAGACAAAAATGGGATAGAGCAGTGCCGAATATACGCCTCTGGCTTGCAGATGGGCCTGTATCGGAGAGAGGGAAGATTCGGGATCTATGTTTTCATAAAGAACGGGCTGGTGTTTTTCCAGGATTTGTCGCAGGGCCGAGAAATCGTTCCAAGGCAGATTTTCGACTGGTGTTTGAGGCTGCAGCGAGGCTTGGGCAAACCATTCATGGTGGTGATCTATTTCGCCGTTCTCAAAATTCACAACACTTAAATAGAGATGTGAGAGCTTTAAAAAATGGCCAAGCTGGGCCAGCGTTTTGTCTATGATCTTGTGAGGAGAGGCTGTAGCGAGAATTTCCTGGCTGATTTCGCGGATTAAAAGATTGACATCGGCTAAGCGTTTGAGGCGTTCTTCATAGGCGATCTGTTGGGTGATTTCAGTTTTTACCCCCACATAATGGGTGATTTTTCCCTCTTGATTGAAGATCGGTGAAATACTTGCCTCTTCAGTGTACAGGCTGCCGTCCTTGCGTCGGTTGACCAGACGGCCTCGCCAGGTTTGTCCTGAGATAAGGGTATCCCAGAGGGTTCGATAGTAATCTGAGCCTTGAATGCCGCTTTTGAGGATGCGCGGATTTTTTCCCAAAGCTTCTTCACGGCTATAGCCTGTGGTTTTTTCAAAGGCTGGATTGACGTAAACTAAATGGCCGTTTAAATCGGTAATTACAATTGAATTCTCAGCCTGTTCAATTGCTGTGATCAAGCGAGTGCGCTCTTCCTCAATTTTTTTGCGTTGGGTAATATCATGCACAATTGAATAGAGCAATTCCTGCTTGCCCAGTTTGATCGGCCCAGAAAAAACCTCTACATCCCGAATTTCGCCGTTGGCCAAACGGTGTTGAAAGAAAAATTGCTCTCGTTGCTCTCTTTGGGCCAATTGCATTTCCTGTTTGATTTCTTCAGGTTTTAACTGGTTGATTTGCATGATTTTCATCTGACGCAAATGTTCACGTGAATAGCCGTAAAATTTTTCAGCAGCCAGATTGGCATCGATAATTTGGCCCGTTTGCGGTTCAATCAAAAGTTCTACGGCTCGATTGGCTTCAAACAAACTTCGATAGCGCTCTTCGCTATTTTGTAAATCGTGCTCACTCTTTATCTGTTGACTGATGTCCCGACTGACACCGTGGATTTCCAGGCGGTTTGTTTCTGGGTTGAGAGTGGCCTGGGCTGAAACCTCGGTCCAGACTGTGGAGCCATCCTTGCAGGGTTGTTCAATCCGTACAAGATGGGCGTGTGCTTCACCCCGTTGAAACTGAGCCAAGGCTTCGGGCAGGATTTTTTGAAAATAGGCCAGAGAATCGGGGCAGAGAACCTCTTCCAGGCTCTGTTGCATGACTTCTTCGGCGGTATAGCCGCGTAAGCTTTCGACAGAGGGGCTGACATAACTGAACTGAAGGGTTTCTGGATCAAGTACCCAGAGCACATCGCGCATATTTTCTGTCAGCAGGCGATAATGCTTTTCACTTTTCTGCAGGCGTTTGAGCAGGCTTTTTTCCTGGCTGAGGTCGCGCACAAAACTGACCATGTCTTCGGTTTCGGGCAAAAAATTAACCGTTACCAGAACGTCGATAAAATGGCCGTCTTTGTGTTTTTGCTGGGTTTCAAACTGTTCAGAACCCTGACGGATAATCCGTGCAATACGCGCTTGCGTTGCTTCAGGCTGTTCAAGTGCATCTAAGGTATTGATGGCTTGGCCGATCAGTTCTTCAGGAGAATAACCCAGCATCTGGGCCCAGGCATGATTTGCTTCTAAGATCAGGCCTTCTTTGCTGACACGTATAAAACCTGTAGAGGTTTGTTTGAGAGCCAATTCATAGATTAATTCTTTTTGAGTATCGAGGCTCGAGATGATTGCAATTGCTCCGCATGGCTTTTCTTCCATCAGCAAAGCTGCTGTTTGCAGGTTGATCCACAGGTTTTTCTGCTTGAAGGAGGTGTGGTATGGGCCACGGTAAACCCCTTTTTTGTCTTCAAAGGGGGCTTTTAAGGCCTTCAGAATGCGTTGATCCGACAGGCTTTCTAAATTCTGACCGATTAGCTGAACCGTTGAGGGGATCGAAAAGATTTTGAGAAAGGCCGGGTTGCAATAGGTGATGGTTAAATCATGTGTGTAATACAAGATGCCGATAGGACTGTTTTCGAGAATCAGGGACAGATTTTTTTCTTGCGGCTGAAGCTTTTCGCTGCAGATTTTCGGGGGGCTGATTTTGCGCCCCAGGGCAAAAACATGGGAAATAGCTTGTGTTTCTGAGGCTTGCTCAGGGAGTAGTGTCCATTGGAACCCTTGCCCAGGTTGGATCTCGATTTCAATCTGCTGTTTTTGCCTGTCTTTCAAAACTTTTTCAAGTGCTTGTAGGAGGGGCTGAGAAAATACGGGGTTGCCTTCGCTGGCCGTAGGAAGTTTATCCAGGCCATTTTGGGGGGGCAAATTGAGCAGCTTTTGGCCAGCGGGGTTGAGGTAAATCAGGCGAGATTCAGAATCGAAACACAAGAGCGCGTCAGGGAGATGTTCTGCCAGAAGGTAAAAACCTGCAGTCAGTTCCTTTGCTTGGTTTGGTTTTGTCTGATCTTCTGACATAAATGCTTTTTAACAGTCCATTTGATGTACTTTTACTCATTAGCATAGAGGAGTTGTCCTCTGAAATCAAATGCTTTTTGGGGTTCGAATGAACAACTGAAATTATTGCTCAGAATTGGCACGAAAGCTTTGCATAAGCGTATCCCGGTAGCGCCAGAGATATTCAAAACCTGAGAGCAGGGTTAGAATGACCGCCAAAACATAAATCGCAAGACCAAGTTCTAAAAAGGCACGGGAGTTGGGGCCGCGACCCACTAGAAAAACCAGAATGCAAGCCATTTGAGCTGCTGTCTTGGCTTTGCCCAGGTTATCAGCGCTCATGACGGTTTGATTTTCTTTGCCCGCCAGCAGGGCGCGTAAGCCCGTGATTAAAAATTCACGTCCGATAATGACCACCACAGTCCAAACGGGTAAATGCACCACCGGATCGGCTGCAAAGGCAATAAAGGCGGTTGATACCAACAGTTTATCCGCCAGGGGATCCAGAAGTTTGCCTGCGTCACTCATTTGTTTAAAGCGGCGGGCGTAGTAACCATCAAACCAATCGGTAAAGGCGGCTACCACAAAGGTCAGCAAAGCCATGACATCCCACTGAAGCCCTGCTGTTATGAAATAACAGAAGGGCACCACCAGAACCAGACGGAGCAGGGTGAGTAGATTAGGGATTGTCAAAGAAGAACCGGAAACTGCTTGCAGGTTGTTCAGGGGTGCTGACGCGCTCAGACTGAATACCGGCACCCAGTACGCCTGGGGTTCCGAAGAAAACAATTTTCAGTCGGCCCAGCGGAGGCGCGGTTGCGGCATTGACAGAGGTGCCAAAGCTGCGCGTAGGCAGATCGGTTTCACCATTGATCAGCGAAATATTATAGCCGCCGCCACCATTGGAGACATAGACCAATTTATCATTGGAGGTGACATCTACTCCATTGGGAGAAGTGGTCGGACGACGCGGATCGGTATTCAAGGGAATATTGCGGCCCACACTCTGCAGGTTGATATTACCTGCCAGGCGCGAAGGCGTTGGAATCACGGTCAGAACATTGGCTGAGCTGCCCGTGATATACATTTTGCTGCCAGTGCTGTTCAGTGCAATATTTTCAGGTGAGACAGGTACATTGGCGGCAATCTGGTTGTCGCGTAAGGAAACCTGGGCCACAGGCTGTTGAATATTGGCGGCATTGAATACCAGCAATTCATCGGCAGCGTTGTTGACCAGATAAACACGACCGGCACGATCAACGACGACGTCACGCAGATCCGTGGAAACGGTCACGGGAATCTGGAAAAACTCAGCAGGGGTGAGGGTGTCCTGACCCAAATTAATATTAAAGGCCAAAAGGCGGCCATTGGCGCGGTCGATGGCGAAAAGGCGGCTGTTATCCGGTGAAACCGCCAGTTGGGAGGGGCTGGGTCGGCGGGTTTGATTGGTGCCCGTGGCCAGACGCACAACACCCTGCGCAATTACGTTGGGCAAACGACTGGGTGAAGAGGTGTCCAGGGTGGCGATGGTAGAGGTATCGCCCACTGAAACATAGGCGCGGGTTCCCAGACTGTTAAACGCAATGCCCTGGGGCAGAGTGCCTTGAACCGTCACTTTGCCGCGGCTCATAAATTCAGTGCCTGTCAAGCGTTCAAAAATAGAAATAGAACCGTCATTGATATTCGTGACCAGAATGCGTCGGCTGTCTGAAGAGACCGCCAGATCATCAGGGCGATTGCCTGTCTCAAGTTGGCTGATGACCCGGTGAGTCAAAAGGTCAAAGACATAGAGTTCGTTGGTGGTCGGGCTGACAATCAACGAGATATTATTGGAAGGTGCATTGCCCACCTGGGGACCGCACGCGGCCAGCAGGGATGTGGCCATCAGGGCCGTCATCGTCTTCAGAATTGGACGGGTCTGGAGGAAGCGATTTGCAGTTTTTAAAGCTTTTTTCATAACAACCTGCTGAGTCTTGGTGATTTCCGGTTGATCCTCAGGATGCTGCTTTGCGCAGACGTCCTTCTTTATAGCATATTTTGGGGAGTGCTTACAAAAATCTTTTCAGAGATTGGCTGCTTTGCAAAAATTCACACCCTTCATGCGCCTTTCTGATCCTTTGGATCCTGTAAACTGATCCTTTGAGCCCCCCAAGGAGAACGTTTTGTTATGTCAGCCCCTCAGTTTGTGCACTGCAATGTCCACACCGAATTTTCCCTGCTCGATTCCACCGTTCGCATCAAAGAAGTGATTGCCAAAGCCGTTGAAATGGGGATGCCCGCCCTGGCGATTACGGACAATGGCGTGATGTATGGGGCCTTGGAATTTTATAAACAGGCGCGCAAAAACGGGATCAAACCTTTATTGGGCTGTGAAATGTATGTGGCCCCGAAGGGCATTCAGGATCGAACCGGTCGCCGTACGGGTGAAAACAATCAGCGTTTGACCCTGATTGCCAAAAATGAAACCGGCTACCGCAATTTGCTCAAATTGGTCAGTGAATCGCATATCAAAGGCTTTTATTATAAACCCCGTGTCGATCATGAGATGTTGGAACGCCATTGTGATGGCCTGATTGCCATGAGTGCCGGTATGGGCGGAGAATTGCCCCAAAAATTGATGAAAGAAGATTATGCCGGGGCCAAACAGCTTGCCAATTGGTACAAGGAACGCTTTGATTTTTATTTGGAGTTGCAGGATCACCGGATTGAATTGCAGCAGAAAATCAACCGGGGCATGATGCAGCTTTCGAAAGATCTGGGGATTCCCGTTGCTGCGACCAACGATGTGCACTATCTAAACCAGGCAGATTCGCAATTGCATGAAATGGTGCTCTGTATTGCCGATGGCAAGACCCTGAATGATACCAATCGCTACCGCTATCCTGGCGGGCCCGAATATTATTTGAAAAGCCCTGAAGAAATGGCGCATCTCTTTCAGGAAGTGCCAGAAGCGCTCAGTAATACGCTGGTCATTGCCGAAAAATGCCATGTGATTATTGAAACCGGCAATTATAAGCTGCCGATCTATGATGTGCCGCCGGGCCATACCCCAGAAAGCTATTTGCGTGAATTGACCTGGAAAGGCATTCGCGAGCGCTATCCTGACAAGGTGACCCCCGAAATTCGTCAGCGGGTGGAGTTTGAACTGGGCGTTATTGAGCATATGGGCTTTCCCAGCTATTTCTTGGTGGTCTGGGATTTTATCAATTACGCACGGATGCATGGCATTTCTGTTGGGCCAGGGCGTGGATCCGCCGCAGGCAGTATTGTTTCTTATGCCCTGCGCATTACGGATATTGATCCAATTCCCTTTCAATTGCTGTTTGAACGCTTTCTAAACCCTGATCGTATCAGCATGCCGGATATTGATATCGACTTCTGTATCGAGCGCCGTGAAGAAGTGATTCAATATGTCACCCGCAAATATGGGGCTGACAAGGTGGCTCAGATTCTGACCGTGGGCACACTTGGGGCCAAGATGGTGGTGCGCGATATTGCCCGGACACGGGGATTTGCACCCTCTGAAGCCGATCGCCTTGCCAAGATGATCCCCACCAAACCGGGCGTGAAACTTGAGGAATATATTCAAGAGGGCTCGGAACTACGCGCTGAAATGAATAAAAACCCAGAGATCAAGCAATTGATTGAAGATGCGCTCAAGCTGGAAGGCAATGCCCGCCAGGTGGGGGTGCATGCTGCGGGGGTTGTGATTTCGCGCGATTCCCTGGACACGGTGGTGCCGCTGCGGGCTGAAGACGGCAAGCTGATTACCCAGTTCACCAAGGATGAAGTCGAAGAAGTTGGTTTGCTCAAGATGGATTTTCTGGGGCTGCGCAACCTGACCATGATTTCCAAAACCCTTGAAATTCTGAAGGAGTCTCGGGGCATTGAGCTGGATATGGGGCATTTGCCCTTTGATGACGAAAACACCTATAAACTGCTCAGTTCAGGCTATACCGTCGGGGTTTTCCAATTGGAATCCAGTGGTATGCAAAAACTGGTGCGCCGTTTGATGCCCAATAATATTGAAGATATTACCGCCCTCGTGGCGCTCTATCGCCCCGGCCCTTTGGGCAGCGGCATGGACAAGGACTTTGTCGAACGTAAATTTGGCCGCCAACCAGTGACCTATTATGATACCTCGCTAGAGGAAATGGTCAAGCCGATTCTCAAAGACACCTTTGGTTTGATTCTTTACCAGGAACAGATCATGCAGATTTCGCGTGTGGTGGCTGAGTTTACCCCAGGTGAAGCCGATAACCTGCGTAAGGCCATGGGTAAGAAACAGGCCGATGTCATGGCCAAAATGAAGGCCAAATTTATTGACGGTTCCGAGAAAAAGCAGATTCGCCGTGAAGTTTCAGAAAACCTCTTCAATGTCATGGAAGAGTTTGCCAAATATGGTTTTAACAAGAGTCACAGTGCGGCCTATGCCTATGTGGCCTATCAAACGGCCTGGCTCAAGGCCAATTACCCTGTAGAATATATGGCTGCCTTGATTTCCAGCGTGATGAGTACCCAAGACAAGGTGCCGCTTTACGTGGGCGAAGCCCGGCGCATGAAGATCAATATTTTGCCTCCCGATATCAATGAGAGTTTGAATAATTTCTCGGTCTTTGATAAAAATATCCGCTTTGGCTTGGGAGCTGTCAAGAACCTGGGGGCTGCAGCGATTGAGAATATTTTGGCAGAACGTCAGCAAAACGGCCCCTTCAGCTCTTTTTATGATTTCTGTACACGGGTTGACCTGCGGGTTTGCAATAAGCGCTCGATTGAAAGTTTGATCAAAGCAGGGGCCTTTACCAGCATTCTCGATAATCGGGGCATGTTGCTGCATAATTTGGATCGCACCATGGGGGCTGCCAATAACGTGCAAAAACATAAAAATATGGGTCAAATCAGTCTGTTTGAACTCGACAGTGCAGCGGATCTGGATTTTCAGCAGGCCCCAGAACTTGAAGAAGCGCCTGAATTTGAGCGTGAAGCCCTCTTGAGTTATGAAAAAGAAGTGATCGGGATTTATGTTTCAGGTCATCCTTTGGATATGGTGCAGGAACAGGTTCAGGCTTTTGCACAACATTCGGTCAGTGAACTTGAAGAATTGGATGAGGGGCGTGAAACGATTCTGGCGGGGTTGGTGGTGGAGCGCCGCCTCAAGACCAATGAAAAAAATGACACCATGCTCTTTTTGAAAATCGAAGATTTAACCGGTGAAATTGAAATTTTCGTGGCACCGAAAACCTTTGAGAAATTTCGAACCCTTCTTGAAAATGAAGACAAACTGCTGCTCAAGGCCAAAATTCGGCCCAAGCGCGATGAAAATGAACCGCCCCGCCTGGCTTTGTTTGGCGTCTATTCGCTGATGCAGCTTGAAAGTCTGCGGCTTTGTTTTCCCGAATACGATATCCGTCGTCTGACCGCTTTGCGCTGTCTGCTGCAGGAGTTTCCGGGTGAAACACCGGTGGTGATCTGCTCTGAACAGGAGCCTGAGAATGCGATTGCCGTGGGCTGTGATTTTTGGATTCAACCTGAAGAAAAACTGATGCGCCGTCTGATCAAAAGCTTGGGTCAAGAAAACGTAATTTTGTATCAGGTGGCGAAGCCCGGTGTCGAACAGGCGGCTCCTGCTCCAGAAAACGAAACGGTTTCGGTTTAACCTAAAAATTTTTTTCAGGATTCAATTTGATTTTTTTGCATTCTGCATAAATATTGCAAATAGATTACATTTTGAAAAGCAGGCTATCAGACCCTTTAGCGCCTCTTGCCATTTAAAAAATCGAATTTGTTTCGTTTTTGTCAAGAACTTAAACCCAATCGTTGTTTAAATTTTTGAGAAATTTTATTTTACTGCGACAGGGATGCCATCTTTTCTTCACATCTATCCTGTAAAGTATTAATCAAGACCAGATCATCAAGGATTCGTTAAACAGTCCACTGGTTAGCCCATCAAAACTCTAGCTTGTGCCCCTCCCTGGGGCATTTTTTATTGGCCTTTTTTAGTGGTACGATAGTGTCGAACCTATTGAAAGCGCAGGAGTTTGTATGAAAAAAGTTGCTGTTGTTTTGTCGGGGTGCGGAGTTTTTGATGGCGCTGAAATTTATGAGTCTACGCTGACTCTGCTCAATTTGGATCGTCTGGATCTGCCTTATCAGTGCCTGGCTCCCAATATTCCCCAAATGCATGTGATTAATCATCTCACGGGAGAGGTGATGGAAGCTGAATCCCGCAATGTCTTGGTGGAAGCCGCAAGGATTGCGCGGGGTGAAATTCAGGATTTGGCCACTGCCAAAGCTGAGGATTTCAGTGCTGTGATCTTTCCAGGTGGCTTTGGGGCTGCTAAAAACCTCTGTAATTTTGCGGTCAAAGGCCCAGACTGTGACGTCAATCCTGAGGTGGAGCGCTTTATTTCAGAGGCGCTTCAAGCCAAGCTGCCGCTGGGCTTTATTTGCATTGCCCCGGCTTTAATGGGCAAAGTGGCGCAAAGGGCTGGAATAAAAACCAGCTTGACCCTGGGCACGGGTGCCGAATGGGCAGAGAAAATTGAGGCCATGGGACAAACCCATGCCGCTTGTCCGGTGCGTGAAATCGTGGTGGATGAAGCCAACCGCATGATCTCGACCCCTGCCTATATGGAAGCTGGACGCATTTCTGAGGCTGCTGATGGGATTGAAAATCTTGTCAAAACCTTGGCTGCCTGGTTGCGTTAATTGCAGGTTACGCCCCCTGAAATCAGCGCGCTGATGCAGAGCATGCAGCCAGCGGTTCCGCTGATGAATCTGTTGGAAGGTTATCAGGACCTTCAGAGTGTGATGGCGGTTCTGGAAGCGCAACAAAGTTTTGATCTGCAGAACAATACTGCGCGCTTCAATGAAAATGAAGGGCTCTTGCCTTTGCCAGAAGCTGGCGATCGTCTGCGCTATCTTGGCTATTTTCTCAGTGCAGGTTTGGATGCCCAACGTCCGATTCAGATTGAGCTGAATTTGGGTCGGCCTTTGGCCGGCCACCCCTTTATTCTGATTCTCAAAGCTTTTTCGCTCTTGGGAACCCACCGTTTTCGTCTGGTACAAGGGCTATCGCTGACCCAGGAGGCTTTGGCCTCGGCCAAGGGGCAGGTGGCTTTTTCCTTTGAACCTTTGGCTACCCTGCTGAGAGACCCTGCCAGGATTACAGGTTTTCAGGTCTATCTGATGAAACCCAAATTTGATCCGGCCAGCGCCAGCCCGATCGAAACCGTGTACACTGAACCAGAAACAGAATCAGGGGTGGTTCGCGCTGCTCCCAATCTGAATGTCTATAAACATATTGATACACGGGTCTGAGGTTTTTATGTGGAAAGGTTTGATTCATCAGTACCGCGCGTTTCTGCCGGTTTCTGACCAGACACCCCTGGTGTCTTTGCATGAGGGCAATACCCCTTTGATTTATGCCGCTCATCTCAGTGAACTGACAGGGGCACAGGTCTGGCTTAAATATGAGGGGTTGAATCCCTCTGGCTCTTTTAAAGACAGAGGCATGACCATGGCTATTTCCAAAGCGCTTGAAGCTGGCAGCAAAGCCGTGATGTGTGCTTCAACAGGGAATACTTCGGCTTCAATGGCCGCCTATTGTGCCAAAGCGGGTATGAAAGGGTATATCTTGGTACCCGATGGCTATGTGGCTTTGGGCAAATTGTCTCAAGCCATTGCCCATGGTTCTCAGGTGGTACCGATCAAGGGGAATTTTGATCAGGCCCTGGACTTGGTGCGTGCGCTTTGCGAAAAATACCCTGTCACCCTGGTGAATTCAGTCAATCCTTTTCGGATTGAGGGCCAACAGACCGGTGCTTTTGAGGTTTGCGACCAATTGGGCAGCCCGCCAGATATTTTGGCCATTCCTGTAGGCAATGCAGGCAATATTACAGCCTATTGGAAGGGCTTTAAGGCCTATCACAGCAAAGGTCTGACCGAATTCTTGCCCCGCATGTGGGGCTTTCAGGCCGAGGGTGCTGCGCCGATCGTTTACAAACGCCGCATTGAAAAACCCGATACGATCGCGACTGCGATTCGAATTGGCAATCCGGCCAGCTGGCAGTTTGCTGAGCAGGCCCTTGAAGAATCACGGGGTCGGATCGATGCCGTGACCGATGCTGAAATTTTGGCGGCCTATGGCTTGCTTTCTAAAAAAGAGGGCATTTTCTGTGAGCCCGCTTCAGCTGCTTCTGTGGCTGGCATTCTGAAAATGAAGGCCGCAGATAAAATTCCTGCGGGAGCACGGATTGTCTGTGTCCTGACCGGGCATGGTTTGAAAGATCCAGACCGTGCCATTGCCTACCATACCCAGGGCCAGGAACTTCAGGCTGTTGAACCCACGCTGGATGCTTTGACTGAATTGCTGGCTTTCTAACGCAGACTTCTGATTCAAAAAGGCGCTGAAGAGTCTCTTCAGCGCCTTTTGATTGAATGGGGTTTAACGCCGACGCCGGCTGCTGCTGCCACTTGAGCTGCGGCTGCGGCTGGAGGAACTGCCAAAGCTGCTGCCACTGGAACTGCGACTGCGGCTGGAATTGGAACCAAAGCCACTGGACCCGGTTGAGCTGCGGCTGGAGGAACCACCAAAACTGGAGCCTGTGCTGCGGTTGCTGCTGCCTCCGAAGGTGCTGCGGTTGCGATTGGAGCTGGAGCCAAAACTGCTGGAGCCGGTGGTGCTGCCAGAGCCCGCTGGTCGTTTATTGGTGGTGCGGTTAAAGCTGCTGCCATTGACATTAGAAAGTGAATTGCGGGACTGGTTCATGCCATTGCGAGTGGTGGTTGTGGTACGGGTTCTGCTGCTGCTGGCCCCAAAGCTACTGGAGCCAAAACGCCCGGTGGAGCGGGTGCTTGTGACGGGGCGGCTGCTGCCATAGCGAGTGCGATAGGTGCTGCTGCCCAAACGGGTGCGGTAAGCAGTACGGGGAATGACATGCACACCGCGGTAATAACGGGGGTAGTAGCCAAAATAATAGGGGGGATGGTAATAGCGGGGGCGGGTCAGATTAAAGAGCCAGGCGGCCAGGAGAATTTCACCCACGGGGAAATGAGAACGGTGAACGGTTTGCTCAGGGTAATAATTGGGGCTGCCCTGTACAGCAATTTCAGCATTCTGCCCGGTTTTGTTGATCATGACCTGGGCAATATCTTCACGCTGATTGTTTTCATTGGTAAAAAGCACGAAGCCCTGTTGGCCATTCTCACGGAATTCTTCAACGTTGAGATAGTCGACATTGCCGTCTTGATTCAGATCCAGATTGTTGACGCCTGAGGAGTTGAGTAATTTTTCAAGGTCTTCCCCATCTTTGGCCTGACGTACGAGGGCGGGTAACTGGCTTAAATCCAGGCTGTCGCCGACATTATTGGCCACCACAGAAACATCTTCTGTTTTCTTGGGCACATAGGTGCGTTTTTCTTCTTTGCCCTTACAGCCACTGAGGGCCAGGGTATTGAGACTGAGGGAAAGCCCCAGGGCAAGCGTTGCGAAAGGTTTGAACATTGGTTTCTCCTTGGCATTCAACTTCGATAAATGTACACAGGCCTAGACAGATGGAGCCCCATTTTTGTTCAAAATGCCTGCTTTTAACAAGCTCATCCTAACACAAAACATCTTTGGATTTCATCTCTATTTTGGAGTGGGTTAGTCTGTGTATTGGACTTGGTTTCCCCCCAATGATTCAGATTTTGGGCGTGCAGCAAAGGATTTTTGTTTTTCTAAACGCACAGCGACAGCTGTGGAACCAAATCGAGGATGCCCGGATCATCATCAATCGCAAGCCGTTTATACATGCGTTTTTCTCCTGAACTAATATATAGGTATTTTCAGGGCATGATGGAAAGAAAACAAGTCCTTTGGCCCGTCATTTAGCCGCTTGGGGTTTTTGTTTGAGTACATTACAGGAGCTTCATCTCTGGTAATAATATTAGAATTTGACCTTTCGGATTAACCAGAATATGATAGATGTTAATCGATGGGATTTTCGCAGTGATGAAAGTAATATCAAGATCTTATATCTAAAGTGAATGCCAAAAGAAATGCTGACAATGAACCCAATACTGCGATGTTTAAGGAACGCGTTATTTTAATACTGTAGGTTTTACCCCTATTCTCTTTGCCTTGCTATTTTGTTATAGGAAGAGAAAAGAGAGTCGGTAAGCCTGATTATTAAGGAGAGCTTTACTGTGCTGAGCTGGAGCAATTTTGAGTTAACTTCGGATTTACTTCAACTTCAGGTTTTGTACCAAGAGCTTGAGCGAAAGTATTTGCAACAATCCAATGAACTTCAAGCCTTAGAAGCCCTTCATGCTGAATTGCAACTTAAACTTGAAAAAGGTCGTGAAACTGTCTCTGCTGTTGAGACTTTGTCAGAAGCTTCTTCTCAGGTTGATCGGTTACAGGTAATGGAGTTAAAAATCCAGGAATTGGAACAGTTTACCTATATTGCTTCTCATGATTTACAAGAGCCTTTGCGCAAGATCAAAAATTTCAGTGAAATGCTGATGGAGCACAGTCGATCCCAATTGGATTCGCGCTCACTTAAATATATGAAATATATTCTTGATGGCACCGAACGCATGCAGGCTCTCTTGCAGAATCTGTTGCTTTACTCGCGTTCAATGCGTAATGCACCTCAACAAAGACTAAGCCTCGATATGCCTTTGCGACAGGCTATCGAAGACTTAGAGCTGAGAATTCAAGAGACTCAGGCCGAAATTGAGATTCAAACCCCTTTGCCTATTGTCTTGGCCAATCCCACCCAAATGTGCCAATTGTTTCAAAACTTGTTGAGCAATGCGCTCAAGTTTTGTGTTGAGGCCCCCAAGATTTTTGTGGGTTGTGAACAAAAATCGGATCAGTGGTTGTTGAGCATTCGAGACAATGGGATTGGATTTTCTCCTGAAGACACCCAGTCTATCTTTGATGCCTTTCATCGTTTGCACAATAAAAGTGAATACCCAGGTACTGGTATTGGTTTGGCGATTTGTCAAAAAATTATGTTTCAGCACAAGGGCAAGATCTGGGCTGAGTCTGCTGTGGGAAAAGGCAGCACATTTTTCTTTTCTTTGCCCATTTTGAAAGAGGAGGGCTCTGTTCATGTATCAGACTGAGATGTCTTCTCCCTCTAAAAACTATACTGTATTGGTGATCGAGGATCAGCCCCTGGATATGGCTCTGATTGAGGATGTAGTTGAATCTGAAAAAATTCCTGTTCATTTAATTTCCTTTGACTGTGGTGAAAAAGCGATTCAGTATTTAAAACAGCAGAAGACCCCAGGCCTGAGACCTGATTTGATTCTGCTCGACCTCAAATTGTCGGGTGTTCAAAGCCTCGAAATTTTAAAGAAACTTCGTGCAGAACCGCGTTTTGGGATTATTCCGATTGTGATTTTAACGAGCATTGAGTCTGCTTGGGTGGTTTTAGATGCCTATCGTTTAGGTTGTAATTGTTATATTAAAAAGTCTTTAGAGCCCAAAGATTTTTCACAAAGTGTGTCGGCTATTTTCGATTTTTGGTTAAATTTTGCTGTTTTACCTGATAGGGAAGGGGCTAGATGAGGATATGCCAGAGAATACTTCTTCATCATCGTTTCACGTGCTTTTGGTTGACGATGATGAGGGCGATGCTTTCATTATTGAGGATCTTCTGGAGGAAATCGAATCAGATATCCAGTTGAGCCGGGTTTCTGATGGGGTAGAAGCAATGGCCTTTCTCCAACAGGCCCCTCCTTATCAGACGGCCAAAGTTCCAGATCTTATTCTTTTGGATCTGAATATGCCCCGAATGGACGGGCGGCAAGTTTTGAAAGCGATTCGAGAAAATCAGGAATTGTGTCATTTACCTGTGGTGATTCTGACCACTTCAGATGCCCGCTTTGATATCAACTTTACCTATTTAGAGGGGGGCAACTGTTATATCATTAAACCTTCGGGTATTCACAAGCTGATGAATATGTTGCGGAACATAAGCCATTTTTGGGGGCAGGTGGCCCAATTGCCCAATCCAGCTTTTGGAACCTCAGGTTCTAGTTAGCCATGAAAATGTCTGTAATCTTTGAGGTTGGGGCATTGAACTGTGCGTTGCCACAGCGTGAAATCAAAGAAATTTTGGCAATGCCGAGTTTAGTCTTACCACCGGGGATGCCTGCTATTTTGGCTGGCTTTGTGAAATTAGAGGATCAGTATTTGCCTGTGGTGGATCTGGGAAGGGTATTTCAGCAATCGCCACAGCCATTGACGATTGATCAACACCTTCTGCGTTTGGCACACCATCCTTGGCTATGTTTGGTGAATAGGGTTTTAGATTTGGCGCAACTCTCAGAACCTGTTCCTGTGAATCCGGGGCATAGTTTCAATAATTGTGTATCTGGTCTGAGTTCTTATCAGGGGTGTGAAATTGCCCTGCTTGAGATCAGCCAGCTGCTTTTACAAGAAGAACGGCTCCGAATGGTGGCTTTACAAGAAATATTGCAGGCGCGTTTGTCTGATTTAGCGCCGGAGTCCCCATGAAGTCATCGGTTTCTAACCAAACCTCTTCAGACGATCCTGATTTTAAGCGACTCAAAGCCTATGTTTTAGCGCAGACAGGCTTGGCTTTTTATTCTAATAAAGACAGTGAATTGGCTTCTAAGTTTTCTCGGCGCCTCAATGAAACCCAGCGCTTGGATTACGGGGATTATCTTGATTTTTTAGAGACCGATGCAGGCAAAGATGAGCGTGAACGTTTGATTCAAGAATTGACCATTGGGGAAACTTATTTTTTTCGCTATCATGAGCAATTTGATGCCTTGCGTGAGCAAATTTTGCCTGAATTGATCCATGGCTCTTGTGCGGCGCGTCAACGTCTGGCTATTTGGAGTGCTGGTTGTGCCACAGGAGAAGAACTTTATTCGATTTCTATTCTTTTACAGCGGTCCTTTCCGTTGCTGCAAACCTGGGATTTGAGCCTGTTGGGAACTGATATCAACCGAGATTTTCTCAGACAGGCAGAAAAGGCCGCTTATCGGAAATGGTCTTTTCGCAATCTTTCTGAAGTATTTTTAGCGCAATATTTTCGCCAAGAAAATCAAGAATGGCATTTATTGCCGAGCTATAGCAAGTGCGTTCACTATCGTGTTCACAACCTAATTCATGATGATATCTTGAGCATGGCTCCTCCAGGTGGTTTTGATGTTATTTTCTGTCGCAATGTTCTGATTTATTTTGACCAAGTTACCTATCGACGTTTAATTTCGGCTTTTTATGAGGCATTGCAGCCAGGGGGGTGGCTCATTTTGGGGCCGGCTGAACTGAGCCCGCTTTCTTGCGAACCGTTTTCGCCTCACGCACTTTCGCGTTTGAGCTGTTTCAAAAAAAATCGCGCTGTGAGATACTTTAAATCGTCTTCTTTTGAGCTAAATTCTCCTCCTTTTGAGTCTGATCAGATTTCCACTCCAGTATCATCGGCTTTTTCACGGCAAAGCGAATCTTTAGGTTTACCGTTTTCTGTTCCAGGTTTGCCTTTGTTTCTGTCTGAGACGCAACCCCCTAAACGGTCTACTCCGACAGAGTCACAGACTCATTTAAAACCCGAATCCTTGGCGACGATTCGTCGCTTGGCAGATTCCGGTCAATTGGATGAAGCAGAAGCGCTTTGCCGTCAATTTCTGGTCCAGGAACCCCTGAATATTTCCGGTTACTATTATTTGGCTTTGATTCTCAATGCGCAGGGACAAGCTTTGGATGCATTGCAGGCTTTAAAACAAGTTTTATATCTGGATCACAAGCATATTTTGGCGCATTATCATCAGGGATTGCTTTTGCTGCAGTTAGGACAAACCCAGGTGGCCCGCAAAGCATTTCGAAATGCTTTGGGTTTGTTAAAACTTTATCCAGAAGAAAGTTTTCTCGCGGATTCTGATGAGTGGACCGTGGCGCAACTGAAAGCTGTTTTGCTTTTACAGCAGAAGGAGATTGCATGAGCGAAATTGATTGGCAGACCTTGAATCAAAGACTGCTTGATAATCAGAGTCAATTGTCTGAACATAATTCGCGTGAGATCCAATTTTGGCCAGATTTGTTGGAACGGCGCGCACAACAATTGGCTGATCGCAAACAACTGGTGCAGAAGTCGCAAAAAACATTTTTGGTTTGCCAATTGCAAACGGAGCGCTATGCTTTGGCTTTGACTCAACTCAAAGAAATTGCACCATTTAAGACCTGCACTTTTTTGCCCCTTGCTCCTCCCTCTTTATTGGGAATTTATAATCAGCGAGGAGTGATGGTTTCTGTCTTAGAACTGGCAGATCTGTTGGGGCTTTCTGCACATCCTTCGAGGTGTGGTGAGGGCTACCTTCTTTTTCTTCGCAGCGTTCCCCCTGTGGCTTTGCGGGTAGATGCCATTGGGGATTTTCTTCATTTCGAAGAACAAGCTCTGATCCCTTGTCCAAAGGCTCCCTTTCTACAAGGTTTGGTTGGTGATGTTCAGATTTTAAATCTTTCAGCTTTAAGCCATGCACCGCTTTTACAGAGTATTTCTTTAGCCTCTTATCAAGAACAGGAGTAGAACAATGGAGCAGAGATCGGGTTTCTTGTCTGGCCGACAAAGTGTGGGGGTTAAACTGGCACTGATTCCGCTGATTTTTATTCTGGCGATTGGGTTTATTCTCAGTTATGTGGTTCTCTCACAGTATGAGCGACGCAGTGATGCTGAAGTGATTCATGTGGTTGTGCGACAGCGGGCATTGAATCAGTGGTATGTCAAAGATCTGTTTTTGGCCAGTCTCAAACAAAAAAATGACTATCGCTATTGGCGCGACCAATTCATACAAACCGCAGACTCACTTCTGACAGGAGGAGAGATCTTGACCCGACTGAACGGCAAGGATACTTTTCGGGTCGAGGCAGCACCTTCAGCTGAGATTCGCATTAAACTGCAAGAGAGCAAAAAATTAATTCAAAAAATAGCTGAGCAAGAAACTGTTTTTTTGGCTTTGTCGCCGCAAGCTCCGCAGTTTCCTCAAAGGGTCATTGGGATTGAAAAAATAAACTTGGAATTGCATGAGCTTACCCGAGACATTGCAGATCTTTACACACAGAACGCACAAAGTAAAATTGATGAGATGATCCGCAATTCGATATTGCTTAGTTTGGCTGTTGCTGTGATTGGGCTTTTGCTCAATTGGCTGATTTCCCGAGCCATTAGTCGCCCCCTGCTCAATCTGGCTGAACAGGCCAAAAAAGTGGCCAATGGCGATCTCAGTGGTGAAGCCATTGAGGTGCGCTCTCAAGATGAAGTAGGGCAACTCACTGAGTCCTTCAATCAGATGAAGTTGGGATTGCGCGAGATTATGCAACAAAATATTCAGGGTATTCGCAGTTTGACAGCCTCTACCTCTGAAATCATGGCCTCTACCCAACAGCAATCGGCCAGTACCCAGGAACAAGTTACGGCTTTGCAGGAGACCACGGCCACAATGGAAGAGGTGCGACAGAGTGGCGCACAAATTTCGGAACGGGCCCGGCATGTGGCCGCAGAGGCTGAATCTACGGTGAATATTACAGAAAAAGGTCTTCAATCTGTTACCGAGACGGTTACTGATATTGAAGGAATTCGTTTTCAGGTCAATCAAGTAGCAGAAAATATTGTGAATCTTAGTGAAAAAAACCGTGCAGTGGGAGATATTATTGCACTTGTGACTGAGGTTGCTGAGCAATCCAATTTATTGGCGCTGAATGCAGCGATTGAAGCCGCAGCCGCTGGTGAACAGGGAAACAGTTTTTCGGTGGTGGCGAATGAAATGAAACATTTGGCCAATCAGGCCAAAGACTCTACCCGTCAGGTGCGCACCATTCTTGAAGACATTCAGCGGGGAATTGGTAAAGCGGTGATGTTGACAGAAGAAGCCGTTAAAAAGGTTGAAAAGGGGCGGCAGCAGATGGAGGTGTCTGAAAACACGATCCGACATATGGCAGATACCACTCAGCAGAGTATTCAGGCCTTTCAACAAATTGTAGCTGCTACAAATCAACAGCAATTGGGCTTTGAACAGGTCTTTCAGGCTTTGTTAGATATTCGTCAAAGCACAGAACAAACTGCTGCAGGCACCCAGCAATTAAATCAGGCCAGCAATTCTCTCAACCGCATGGGGCAAGAACTACAGCAATTGGTGGCGAGGTATCACCTGTGAATGAACGGCTCCGCCAGCGTTTACTCCAGGTTTTTTACGCTGAACATGCCGATCACCTTCAGGTCATTCGTCAGTTTTTAGATCAGGCAGGTCAAACGCCTTTTACCTCTGAGCAATTGAACGAAGCTTTTCGCCGTGCTCACAGTTTAAAGGGGGCAGCCCGGGCGGTTGATTTAGCTGTTCTTGAACAGGGTGCACATCTCGTGGAGACAATTTTTGCTAAAGTTCAGGCCCAGGAATTGACTTTGTCTTCTGTGTCTAAAGTCTTACACCAATGGTTGGATTTCAGCGAAGATTGGCTCAGTGCGCAATTGGCCCAAAAGCCTTTGCCTGAACCCACGCTTATTTTGGCGGACTTAGAGAAGGCCCTTGTTCAAAACGTATCCTCAGAGAGGGAAGTCTCTCAAGGAGCCCATGTTCAAACTGCGATATTGCCAGAAAATGAATCGGGTTTGATACAAAACCGGATCGAGGCTGTTCACGATGAGTATGTAAGGATTTCTTCACAGCATCTCGAAATTTTGTTGGACAGATCAGATCGTCTGATGGCTGAAAGTTTGCAGCAAAATGTGCTCGCGGAAAATTTGCGGGAAATTTTGCTAAAAATTGCAACACTTGAAAAACACTGGAGCCAATGTCAAATGCAGGTTCCTGTTTCAGTTCATCGCGAAGCGTTGTCCTCTACCCTGCGTGAACTCAGCGTATTAAGTCAAGAAGGCCGTCACCAACAACAGCAAAGTACCTGGAAACTTTTACAAGAGGTTCAGTACCTTCAGTCGAATATCCGGGAGATTCGTATGCAGCCAGTTCGTTCGGTTTTTCAGGGATTTCAAAAAATGCTGCGTCGTCTCGCACAAGAACAGGGAAAAGAAATTCAATGTCAGTTTACGGGGCTTGATATTGAAGCTGATCGGGTCATTTTGCAATTGATCAAAGATCCTGTGATGCATCTATTGCGTAATGCCTTGGCCCATGGGGTTGAATGGCCCGAAGAACGGCGACAGAAGGGAAAAAACCCGATTGGTAAAATCAGCTGTCATTTGGAAGTGCGCCGTCATCAATTGATCATCCAAATTGCAGATGATGGTCAGGGGCTAAACGAGAGCCAAATTCGCCAGCGTTTGGCCGAAAAGTCACCTGAACTTTTGACCTCAGAGAATTGGAGAGAAGCTATTTTTCAGCCAGGATTTTCTACGGCTCAGGGTGTTAATGAGCTGCGAGGCAGGGGCATGGGACTGTCGGTGGTTGCTGAGAGCATTTCGCGTTTACAAGGCAAATACCGGTTGTTAGAACAAAATCCGGGTCTGTGTTTTGAGTTGGAAGTTCCCTTGCAAATTGTTACCTATCGCTTGCTTCTTTTTTCTTGTGCGGGGCAAACACTGGCTTTGCCTGCTTATGCGGTTCGACAGCTTTTGCGCATTTCACAGACCCGGCTGACATCTATAGAAGGGCGAATGACCCTGATGTGGAATGAGCGCGCTATTCCTTTCTATAGTCTCAATCAATTGCTTTTTCCGGAATCTGCGGCAGGTATTGTTGAAAATACGTTTTCTGTACTCATTTTAGAAACCGATTCACAGCCCATCGCCCTACAGCTTGATGCGTTTTTGGCTGAACAAGAAAGCCTTCTTCGCCCCTTAACCGGACCCGCAGCCCAATTGCCGCTTTATCTGGGGGCCGCTCTCTCCGCTCAGGGCGATCCCGTGCCCGTCTTAAACCCCCATTTTGTCGGGCAACTCACACAAGAACCACAGGCTTCTGGTATTTTGCTCTGGCACGAAAATGAAAAGTCGCAGATGGCCCGGATTTTGGTCGTGGATGATTCGATCACCACCCGTACCCTTGAAAAGACTATTTTAGAAAGTCAGGGTTATCAGGTAAGTGTGGCTGTGAATGGGTATGAAGCACTTAAAAAATTGCGAGAGACACATTTTGATCTTGTGATTACCGACGTTCAAATGCCTGAAATGGATGGGCTTGAACTCTTGGCTCAGATCAAACAAAATGCGCTTTGGGTTGATTTGCCCGTGATTGTCTTGACCTCACTTAACGCTTACGAAGATCAGAAAAGAGGGTTGGAATTGGGCGCTGCTGCTTATCTGGTTAAACAAAAATTTGAGCAACAGGAATTACTTGAAATGATAGAGCTGCTTTTATGAGCAAAGCCAAAACTGTGCGTGTTTTAATTGTCGAAGATTCACCTGTCATGCAAGTGTTTTTAACTGAAATTATTAATGCTGATACACGCTTGAATGTTTTGGGAGTGGTACCATCGGGAGAAAAAGCATTGGATTTTTTGAAGTCGCAGCCCGCTGATGTGATCTCAATGGATATCCGTTTACCAGGTATGGATGGGCTGGAAACCACCCGCCAGATCATGCAAACCTGTCCCACACCGATTGTGGTGGTGTCTTCCCAATTGCAGAACCAGGAGATGGATTTGAGTTTTGATGCGCTTCGGGCAGGCGCGCTTTGCGTTTTGGATAAACCTGTGGGTGTCTCTCATCCTCGATTTGAACAAAGTTCTCGGCAATTGTGTACCCAATTGTTGATCATGAGTCAGGTCAAAGTCATTCGTCAACGCTTGGGGCGAACATTTGCTGAACTCTCAGAAAAGGATGTCACGGCTCATCATTTACACCGATCAATCACTGTTGGGGCGTTGCCAGATTTTCAGGTATTGGGGATCGCCGCTTCAACCGGTGGACCCAAAGCCCTTTCTACCTTGCTTAATCAATTGACCCATTTTCCTCTGCCTATTTTGTTGGTTCAGCATATTGCACCTCATTTCTTGGCTGGGTTTGCCGATTGGTTGAACAGTGTCACTCCTTTTCGTGTGCTTGTGGCAACAGAAGGCATGGTCCCATTGCCTTATCATGTCTATTTGGCTCCTCCAGAGCGGCATTTGGCATATCAAAAAGGCAAGATCACCCTCGTGGAGGATGAGCCAGTGTCCTATCAGCGCCCTTCTGGCACTGTTCTATTTCATTCTTTGGCCGAATCCCTGGGGAAAAAAGCCATTGGTTTGGTTTTAACAGGTATGGGGGATGATGGGGCGGCTGGTTTATTGGCCATGCGCCATGCGGGGGCATATACTTTGGCCGAGGCTGAGAGCACAGCTATTGTCTATGGTATGCCCGCTGCGGCAGACAAACTGGGAGCTGTCTGCCACCTCTTGCCCCTCACTGATCTGGCCTCCCATCTCCAGTTTTTGGTCAAAACAAGAGCGACGAGGTCTAGTCAAAGATCATGAGTATTGCGGAAAAACATATTTTGCTGGTTGAAGATTCAGATACACAGGCCTTAAAATTCACCTTGTTCTTTGAAGAGGAAGGCTGGTTTGTAACCCGTGCAGAAACGGCTGAGCAGGGGTTGGAATTTCTCAATCAATTGATGCCCGATTTGATTGTGGTGGATTATTTTTTACCAGGTATGCATGGTGATGCTTTTTGTCGACAGGTGCGCATGAAAGCCGCTACCCGCCATGTGCCCGTTTTGATGTTGACCGCAGCAGATTCTTCTGCGACAGAGGTACAGGGCCTCGACAGCGGGGCCGATGACTATTTGCCGAAATCAGAAGATGAAACTGTTTTGCTTTTGCGGATCCATGCCCTCTTTCGGAAGTTTTCGAGTCAGACAGTGATCGTACCTGATTCTTCATTTCGTCAGGCTCGTATTTTGGCCGTGGATGACAGTCCCACTTATTTGACTTATTTGGTGGAAGAATTGCAACAAGAGGGTTATTTGGTGGAGCAAGCTGATTCAGGGGAAGTTGCGCTGCAAAAATTGGAAACAGAAGACTATGATTGCGTGTTGGTTGATTTGGTCATGCCTGGTTTGGATGGCATTGAAGTTTGTCGACAGCTCAGTCTTATCTCTCAACAAAAGCTCAATCCCATTTTGGTCTTAATGCTCACCGCCCATGACAATCCTGTGGAGCTTTCTCGGGCCTTGGCGGCAGGGGCTGATGACTTTGTTGGAAAAGCGAGCGATATTTCGGTGTTAAAGGGGCGGGTGCGTGCACTTTTGCGGCGTAAACTTTCCCAAGATGAAAATCAGCGCCTGATGAG
This sequence comes from bacterium (Candidatus Blackallbacteria) CG13_big_fil_rev_8_21_14_2_50_49_14, assembly GCA_002783405.1. NCBI lineage: Bacteria > Candidatus Blackallbacteria > bacterium (Candidatus Blackallbacteria) CG13_big_fil_rev_8_21_14_2_50_49_14. The sequence continues at coordinate 31,630 of PFGG01000040.1, forward strand.
AGAAATCATACATGCCAAAGAGCAAGAAGCCTTACATGCCCGTAAATCGCAGGAGGAAGCTGAAGCCAGAGCTGCTCTTTCAGAAGAATTGGCCGTCGCCCTCAAAAAATTGCAGGCATCTAAACACGAATTGGAGCAATTGGCATATATTTCAGCCCATGATCTGCAAGAACCGCTTCGTTTATTGACCAATTACTCCCAGTTACTGGTACATCGCTTGCCGGTGGAAGTTGTGCCTAAGTCACAGCGCTATCTGGACTTTATTACCGAAAATACCCAGCGCATGCAGCGGCAATTGCAAAGTCTTTTAACTTATTTAAGTGCCAGTACCGAGGCTTTAAAACCAGAGTCAATTCAGGTGGCACAGTTGATTTCGGACGTTTGGGCGCCACTGGTACCGCTGTTTCCTGCTGCTCGACTTCAGGTAAGTGCACCTTTGCCAACTTTGACGGCCAGTGCCTATCACTTGAAGCTTTTGTTTCATCATTTGTTTCAAAATGCCTTGCAATTTGTCCCTGCTGATAGAGCTCCCAGCTTGTGCGTTCAGGTTCAAGAGACTGAAAATGTATGGGTTTTTTCTGTTCAGGACAATGGTTTTGGGATAGATGCTCGTCATTTTCAACGCATTTTTGAAATGTTTTATCATTTAAGTGCCGAGCAAAAAAGGCGTAGCAGTGGAATGGGCTTGTCGATCTGCCGAAAAGTTGTTGAACTTCATCAAGGACAGATTTGGCTGGAGTCTGAAGTGGGGATTGGAAGTACTTTCTTTTTCAATTTACCCAAAGATCCACAGGTTGATTCATGAGCTTTCTGAGGAGGGGAATTGCAATTCGTGAGCGGTTTCAAGAAACGTGATCAAGCGCTCATGGTAGTAGTTTTGCAACCAGTTTATTAATTGCTGTGCTAAGTCTGTGTCATAGCTTTCGACGCGTTGAGTTAATTGCAAAAAATGGTCTTCATCGCTGCAAATGGCTGCAGCCAGTAATTGTTTTAAGAGCCCTTTAGGCAGATTTGTTGCACATTGTAAGGCTGAAATTGAGGCAGAGGGGGTGATTTGATGTGCTATGGGTATTTGAGTGTTTCCCGTTGTTGTCTTGATGCTCAGGTGTTTGCTTAGCAATTCGATAATGGTTTCTTTTTTATAGGGCTTTGAGACAAAGGCATTGGCTCCCTCCATTAAACAGGTTTGTTGATCCGAGCTAAAGGCATTCGCCGTGATCATGATGATACAAATATCTTGGGTGTCAGGGTTTTCGCGCAAGTGCTTGAGACAAGTTAAACCATCCATGATTGGCATACTCATGTCCAAGAAAATCACATCAGGGTTAATTTCTTCAACAATATCCAAGGCTTCTTGGCCATTGGCAGCTTCTAGAACCACAAAGCCATAGGGCTCCAGCAGCAGACGCAAAATATCACGGTTGTGTATCTGATCATCCACGACCAAGGCATGGGGGCTATGTAAATGGCCGAAATCAAAAACAGGGTTGGCAAGAACGGTCTCTTCTTGGGCTTTTGTCGCTGTCGTTTCTGACAGAGAGGCCATAAGGCTTAATGAAAAGCAAGAGCCTTGATTGACCTGACTTTCAAAGCTGATTTCTCCCCCCATCAGTTTTGCAAAGCGTTGACTGATGGCCAGCCCCAGCCCTGTGCCCCCATGAACCTGTTTGCCACTGCTGGTTTGCTCAAAGTTTTGAAAGACCTTTTCTTGTTCTTCTGGGGGAATTCCCAGGCCAGTATCTCGAACTTTGAAGGTTAGTTCATAGAAATGTGGGTCTTTGGGTTTGACTCTCAAAAACAGCTCGATTTGTCCTTGAGATGTAAACTTAAACGCATTGGAGAGTAAATTAAATAGTATTTGGCGTAATTTTTGTTTGTCGAGTTTAAAATGACGCGGCATGTTTAATGAGGAAGAAACAGAGAAATCCAATTTTTTCTCATAAGCTTTGGCATTGAAAATGCTTTCTAATTCTGAGAGTATTTGATAAATATCGACAGACTCCAATTCCAAACTCACATGTCCGGCTTCAATTTTCGACATCTCCAAAATGTCGCTAATCAACCGCAAAAGATGTTCTCCACTTTGCAGAATTACCGTGAGTTTTTGCTGCTGTTCTTTACTGAGGGTGGAATCCATTTGCAATAATTGGGTAAAACCCAAAATGGCGTTCATCGGGGTGCGAATCTCGTGGCTCATATTGGCGAGAAAAGCACTCTTGGCATTGTTAGCATCTTCTGCTTTTTGGCGTGCCAAAATCAGGTCTCTTTGCGTTTGTTTGATTTCAGAAATATCTGCAAATGTGGCAATGGCGTAGCGCAGATTGCCTTGAATATCTCGAACAGAGCGCCCCCAGGCTTGCAGGCTGAGTGGCTGATCCGTTAAGCGAATTTCCAGGTCATCGACAGAGGAATCGTGGCCGCCAAGGGCTTTTTGCCAAGGGGTTTCTGCATAGGGGTAGGGTTCGGCGGTGCCTTCACGGTAAATGGGGAGGGTTTCAAATAGGTTTTGCAAAGGAATATCGAGTTGGGAGGGCAATTTTAATAATTCTTGGGCACCGCGATTGGCGTAGAAGGGGGTGCCGTCGGCGCTCAAGGCAAATATGCCGACAGGAATGGCTTCCATGAATTGTTTTAGACGTTCTTCATTTTCTTTGATCAATTGCATATTCACAAATTGTTGCAACATATTGCTAATTTGATGGGTAACTTGGGTCATTAACTGTGGTAAATCTGGGTCAGCTCGATCTTCTGGGGCTAAAATGAAAAACATGCTGAAAAGCAAGTCTTCTTTCCATGAAACAGGTTGGATCAAAGTATTTTCTGGAAAAAAATTATTGTTTAGGGTGTCTATTCTGTCTTGATGAATGTATTGTTCGCCTTCGCGGAGAAAAGATTCAGCGTTAAGCCTGTCTTTGCACTGGTGATGATGTTCACAGGTCATTTGATTGGCTTGGGTTGGGCAATAAAACAAGGGGACAGATGGGTTTAGCAGTGAAAGCAATGGCGACTGAGGAGGGATATGAATGGCAGCGCACAATGAATTGAGGTAATCAGCAATTTTTTGCAGTGTGTTTTTTAATAAGTCACTTAACGACCATTCTTGATGGGCTTGATCTGAAAGGGTATAAAGTAACTGTAATTTTTTTTGATTAGTCTGTAATTCTTGATTGATCTGATTCAATGCATGGGTACGCTCTTCGACTCTTTGCTCCAGTTCTTCTGCCAATTGTTTGAAGCGCTGTTTACTTTCTCTGAGCATGTTTTGGTGTTGAAATTGTTGAAGGGCATAGCGAATGGAACGCTCTAAATCGGAGCTGGTCAAGGTATTTTTATTGAGGTAGTCGGCAGCTCCTGATTGCATGGCTTTGAGATCTGTATCGTAAGTCCCCAGGCCGGTCAACAAAATGGTGGGGATCCAAATTCCCGCATCTCGGTTCTCTGCGATAAAGTCGATGCCTGTTTTGTTTCCAAGGAAATAATCGACCAAGACCAAGTCAAAGGTGTGAGTATGTAGGGCCGCTTGTGCAGCCTGATAACTTGAGCACCATTGTATTTGGTACTTGAAATGATTGGATTTTAAGAGAAGGTTTTCTGTAATTAGGAAATCTTCTTCATCATCATCCACAAGTAAAATGGAAATAGGAGAATTCACAGCCCTGATATTCCTTGTTTCAACCGTAATTCTCTATTATTTAGAGGATAGAAACACCATAACATATTTTTGTTTCGTTTAATCGGGGATTTTGCTAACTTGAAAACGCCTTCGGCTTAAACGGTTTCTCTTCGAAAATGCCTTTTAATGACAGCTCTAAAAACTTTTATTTAAAAGACCTGGCTGGTGTAGTACAAGGGGGGAAGCGCAAAGCCGCGTTCCCGAACACGTGGGTGATCTTCGTGTATGGCAAGTTCCAACAGGTCTGGATGGCTTTGTCCCCAATGTTTGTTTTTTTATGTCGCAACGTCATTGAGCATTTAATTGAGATTTTTGAAAAAATGAATGAGTGATGCCGACCTGATTTCTAATCTAGAGATGAGACTGAGCTTTTGCAAAATGATGTATAGAAAAAACCTTGTGAATAATTATCATTGAATTGTTGTTTTGTCAATCCCCCAATGGGGGATGGAAATCTATTTTTTTATTTGATATAAACGAGGTAAATGGGACACGAAAGTAAATGTTTGTTGTTTTTAATGTGAATTTTGTGCATTCTATGCAAAGTAATATTGTTACCTAGAAATTGAGATAGAATCGGCATTGTATTTTGTTCCTAATCTGAGATAAATTCAGTACAATCTCAGCAGGAAACGTGATGAAAGAAGAGCGGGCCTAGGTAGAGGGACAAGTAAATACGATGGCTATTCCAAGTTTTTGGTTTGTCAGAAAAAAGTTTTTTCAAACAAAGTCCATGAGCAATCCTGTATCATCCGTGAAAATTTGGCCTTATATTTAATCAAGAATGCGTGATGCGTATCTGATTTTCTACAATTAACGGAGGTTTTCTCTGAGATTAAAATGACGCTGAATTAGAATTGTTTTACAGACTCCTCGGGGATGGCATGGGAGTCGTGTGATTTGCTTCTTTGACACTGAAGTGTACGATAGTTAGATCGGTATCTATGCAATAAGGTTTGTTAAGATTTTATCCTTTTCAGGAGTTTATATGTCCGAAACCTTGATGACGGAACAATCAAAAGTTGATATTTTAATTGTTGATGATACTCCGCAAAATTTGAAGGTTTTATCTGATTTTTTGCGGCTTAAAGGCTATAACTCGCGTCCCGTTTCTAGTGGAAAACTGGCTTTGCGTGGAGCAGAAACACGCCCACCGGACTTGGTTTTACTTGATATTAATATGCCAGAAATGAGTGGCTATGAGGTTTGTGAGGCGTTTAAAGCGCATCCAGAATTAAAAGATATTCCGATTATCTTTATTAGTGCTCTCAATGAGGTTCTGGATAAGGTACGGGCTTTTAATGTGGGTGGAGTTGATTATATTACCAAGCCCTTTCAATTTGAAGAAGTGCAGATGCGCATTCAGACTCATTTGGCTTTGCGTCATTTGAATCAACATCTCAGTCAACAAAATCAAGTCTTGCAAACCAGTTTAAAACGTCAGCAAGAATTGGAAGAACAGCGGGACAATCTTTTGCATATGGTTGTTCATGATTTAAGGGCTCCTTTGTCGGGGATTGTTGGCTACCTTTCTCTTTTAGAGGGAACTACGGATAATTTCAATGAAAAACAAGAACGGTATCTCAATTTGGCCCTCCAGAGTTCGCAAATATTGATAGATATGATTAGTGAGCTGTTGGATGTATATAAATTGGAAAATGGAGAGATGCCTTTGTTTCGTAGCTCACAAGATATATCTAAAACTATTTTGCAAGCCACGGAAGCAATGGAGGGTATGTTTATTAACAAGGTTTTGAGTTGTGAGTTGCCAGTGTCTCCTTCACCAGTTTTTCTTGACCATGATTTAGTCCGTCGGGTGGTGATCAACCTTTTGAGCAATGCGCTTAAATTTACTCCGCGCGGAGGAGAAATCAAAGTTCAGGCTGAATTGCAGGCGGGAATGCTGATCGTGGCAGTACAGGATTCAGGGGCTGGTATTCCCGAAGAATTTCAAACAAAAATTTTTGAAAAGTTTGGCCAAGCAGAACTTCGGCAAGAAAACCGAAGATATTCAACAGGCTTGGGTTTAACTTTCTGTCGTATGGTAGTGGAGGCGCATGGCGGAAAGATTGGGGTGAGTAGTCAAATCGGCAAAGGCTCGCGGTTTGAGTTTGTCATACCGGTGTCTGGGTTTGAAGTGACTTCAAATTTGCCAGTAAACAGTTTTTCCAATTAATTTGCTCAGAGCTGTGATGAGTTGTTGGGGGGTAAAGGGTTTTTCCAAGAAGTTGGTCTCACCTATTATTGCAAGCTCTTTTTCGACATAAGACTGGGGATAGCCACTGATCACTAAAATAGGTATTTTTTGTGTGGTTTGCATTTTTTTTAACTGTTTGCCAATCTGGGCTCCAGTTATTTCAGGCATATTTAAGTCTAAAAGAATTACATCCACGCTTTGCGTCATCGCCCATCTTAAACCTTCATGTGGATCTGATGTCATTTTAACCTCAAAAAGTGTATCTTTGAGAATGCTACCGATCAATTCGCCAAAGCTGGGCTCATCATCAATCACAAGTAAATTTTTTGTTTTGATGGCATGGGCTTTTTCGTTCACGTTTTTGCCTGTTTCACGGTTGTCTTTTGTCTTCGTTGGCTTGTTTTCAAACTCCAGTGATAGCCCTAAAAATGTAGATAAACGCTCCAAAAAATAACTCTGTTTAAAGGGTTTGAGAATATAGCCCAAAACTCCAAGTTCACTTGCTCTTTGAATACTTGCAATGTGCTCATTTGCGGTCAGCATGACAACAGCCAAATGTCGGGTGCTCTGCATATTACGAATTTGTTGTAAGAGATCTAAGCCATTGACTTCAGGCAAATCAATATCGAGAAGCACTAAGTCAGGTTTTATACTCATGGCTAGACGCAAACCTTCTCGTGCATCGGTTGTTGTTTGAATCTCGACAGGGATATCAGCCAAGAGTTCAGTAACCAACTCACAGATTATTTCATTATCATCTATCAGAAGAATTTTTTTTTCTGTCATTGCGCTCTAGCTTAAAGTCTATTGTGGTCGAATTGTCTTGGGAGGGTTCTAGAACGCATGGTAGCATGATGGGGATGAGAAATAAAGTCATCCTTTTAGTCAGTCTTTCATCAAAAATTCGAGGATACTCCAATGGAACCAAATATCCGCATGGAAAAAGACAGTTTGGGCGAAGTGGCCGTACCCGCTGATTGTTATTACGGCGCACAAACCCAGCGTTCTTTTGAAAATTTTAAAATCGGGGGCGAACGCTTCCCGCGTGAATTTATCCGGGCTTTTGGGATTATTAAAAAAGCGGCAGCCAAGGTCAATACCGATCTGGGCGTGCTGGATGCTGAAAAATCTGCTCTGATTCAACAGGTGGCAGATGAAGTGATTGAGGGCAAATTGGATGCCCATTTCCCTCTGGTGGTCTGGCAGACCGGCAGCGGCACCCAGACCAATATGAATGCCAATGAAGTGATCTCCAACCGTGCGATTGAAATTGCTGGCGGCGTGATGGGTAGCAAAGCTCCCATTCACCCCAATGACGACGTGAATCATTCTCAGTCTTCAAATGATACCTTTCCCACGGCTATGCATGTGGCTGCGGCAGAACAGGTACAGCATCATCTGATTCCCAATCTGCGCCTTTTGCAGCAAACCTTGGCCGCCAAGGCCACCGAATATAAAGAGATTGTGAAAATTGGCCGTACCCATTTGCAGGATGCTACCCCCTTGACCTTGGGGCAGGAATTCTCTGGCTATGCCGCCCAGCTCGATGGCGTGATTCGCACTGTAGAGGCCATGATGCCCCAGGTGTATGAACTCACCTTGGGTGGGACGGCTGTCGGAACCGGCTTGAATGCACCCAAAGGCTATGCCAAGGCTGTGGCTGAAGAAATTGCCCGTTTGACTGAGCTGCCCTTTGTGACCGCACCTAATAAATTTGCGGGTTTGGCCTGTCATGATCCGCTGGTGGCTTTGAGCGGAGCATTGAAAACAGCCGCCTGTGCCCTGATGAAAATTGCCAACGATATCCGCTGGTTGGCCAGTGGCCCCCGCTGCGGCATTGGTGAAATTTCAATCCCCGAAAATGAACCTGGCAGTTCGATTATGCCGGGCAAAGTCAATCCCACCCAGTGCGAAGCCCTGACCATGGTCTGTGCCCAGGTGATTGGCAATGATACGGCTGTGGCGATTGGCGGCGCTTCGGGTAATTTTGAACTGAATGTCTTCAAACCCCTGATCATTCACAATCTGCTGCAGAGCATTCGTCTACTGGGCGATGCCTGCCATGCTTTCAATGATAAATGTGCAGTGGGCATTGAACCCAACCGTGCCCGTATCAGTGAATTGCTCGACAAATCACTGATGCTGGTGACTTCCCTGGCCCCTGCCATTGGCTATGACAAGGCTGCCAAGATTGCCCTCAAGGCCCACCACGATGGCACGACCCTGCTCGAAGCCGGTCTGGAATTGGGCTTTGTTACCGAAGCACTTTTCCGTGAGCATGTTCAGCCCCACAAAATGCTGGGTCACGGAGAGTAAAACATGAAAGAACTTCACCGCTCCGCACTGCGCTTTGTTGAAGCCCAGTCTAAAATTCCAGGCGGGGTCAACAGCCCAGCCCGTGCTTTCAAAGCGGTTGGGGGCACTCCCCCCTTCATGAAAAAAGCCAAGGGCGCCCATATGTGGGATATCGATGGCAATGAGTATATCGACTATATCGGTTCTTGGGGCCCGATGATTCTCGGCCATGGCTATCCTGCTGTGATCGATGCTGTGCGCAAGCAATTGGAGCTGGGCACCAGTTTTGGCACGCCCACTGAAATTGAGATTGAAATGGCCGATCTGGTGATCGCTGCTGTGCCTTCGATTGAGATGGTGCGCATGGTCAATTCTGGTACCGAAGCGGTGATGAGTGCAATTCGCCTGGCGCGGGGCTATACGGACCGTGAAAAAATTATTAAATTCAGTGGCTGTTATCATGGCCACAGCGATATGCTGCTGGCCGAAGCCGGTTCGGGTGTGGCGAGCCTGGGCATTCCTGGCACGCCGGGGGTTCCGGCTGCGTTGGTGGAGCATACCCTGACGGCCCCTTTCAATGACAGCACAGCGGTCGAGCAGATCTTCGCGGCCTATCCAGGCCAGATTGCTGCGGTTGTGATTGAACCCGTGGCTGGCAATATGGGCCTGGTGCCTCCGCGTCAGGGCTTTCTTGAAAAGCTGCGGGCCATTACCGAAGCCGAAGGCGCCGTGCTGATCTTTGACGAGGTTATGACCGGGTTCCGTTTGGCCTATGGGGGTGCCCAGGCCCGTTTGGGCGTGACTCCCGATATGACCTGTCTGGGCAAGATCATCGGAGGCGGCATGCCTGTGGGAGCCTATGGCGGCAAACGTGAGATTATGGAATGCCTGGCCCCTGCGGGCAAGGTTTATCAGGCGGGTACCCTCAGTGGCAATCCAGTGGCGATGCAGGCTGGGGTGGCTACCTTGAAAGCCCTGCGTGATAACCCAAAAGCCTATGAAGAATTGGAACACAAAGGCCGTTTGCTTAGCCAAGGCATTGCGGATTTGGCCCGTGAGCTGCAGGTGCCGGTCAGCATTAATCTGATGGGCTCGATGTTCTGCGTATTTTTTACGGAGAACGATGTCTATGATTATGCTTCTGCCAAGACCTCTGATCTTGAGGCCTTTAAAGTCTTTTTTCATACCTTGCTGGAAGAAGGGGTGTATTTTCCGCCAGCCCAGTTTGAAGCCTGTTTTATTTCGCTGGCCCACAGCGACGCAGATTTGCGCAAAACACTCAAGGCTGTTGAAAAAGGCTTGAAAAAAGTGCGCGAGATGAAATAGTCACATTGATATGCCTGTTGAGGGAGAACACCTGCATAGGGGTTCTCCCTTTGATTTTGGAACGGTGCTCTTGAATACAAAGGGGCAAGATCAGGGAATACAGAGTGCATGTGGATTCCTTGTGTTTTTTTGAGCTTATTTTTCATTTGGGTGCCAGGTGCTTGGGCTTGTTCAGATACTGTGCCCGCCCTGGTGCTTGAAATGAGCGTAGCCGATCGTCCGCAGTACGACCTCTACAAAAGCCACTGTTTTGATTTGGCATGCCATTTTAGTTATCAGCTACTAAGTCCTGCCGGCGCTTTTTCTGACCGATCTCAGCGTTCGGGGTATGGAGTTTTGCGCATGCAATCGCGCTCTTTTTCTGCTGGGGTTAAATGGTCTGTTTCAGATGGGGAGAGTTATATTATTTTTAATTTTCCTCTGGCTTTACCAGGGAGTTTTTCGGCGATACATCATGAGCAGGGTTTGGCTGCGGTCCAGACCTTAACAGGGGTAAATACCCAAGAACTGGTATCTATTTGGCAAACCCTTGGGCAGGATATTCAGAATTACAGAGGGCGAAGAGTTTTTATTCGCTATCATCCCGTTTTGCTGAGCCAGCAGCTGCATTTAAATCATGGTACCCAGTCGATTTTTTCCTGTTCAATGGCAGAACGTGAAATCACCCTGGGGCATTGGAAGATTCAATATTATTATGATGCGGGTTATTGCCTTTCGATTCCCAATCCCTTGGATTTTCTCTGTAATCGAGAGATTCAAATTCCTTGGATCTATCTTATTCTTGGATCGGGACTCTTTATCTTAGTTGTTTTTCGTAAGGGCTTGAATCGAAAGTCTCTTTGGTTTCTTTGAATCAGTCATTCTTCCTGAATAGCATATTGTATGGCTCATCCAGCTATAAAACTCTTTTTTTGAGAAGCTGGCGATCATTTTTTGTGCATTTCCAGCAGAACGCTTCCCTGGAGTGTTCTGCTGGGCCCAGGTTTCCACTTGGCTTTGCATTTCAGGCCAGCGCTTGTACAGCGGCCAAGTGTGACCCCAGAAATCTTCACCAGATATTTCGTCAGGTTTTCGGGGGCTGTTTGGTGTCGGTTTGAGCTTGGGCTTGTGTTTACGGGCAGGCAGTCGGTTTAAATCACAAAAAAGATTAATTTATTAAAGCTAAATTGCATAAAAAACAAATATATAAGGTATATATTATTATAGGGAAACAATTTTAAGATCGGGGGAGCTGGTTTTGGGCAATATTCGTACGGGCAGTTCTATCGCTCAGGTCAATCAATGGAGCGACGAAACACTTTATTCTCGCGGGCACAAAGGAACTTTTGATAATAAAGAAGCCGCCATTCGGCAGGCAGAACACGTAGCGGCCTCTGATACCGAAGATGCAGCCGTGGTTGAAGAAAATGGCAGATACAGCGTCTATGCCATTACAGAGATTGGCACCCAGGACCCCAGTGCCAATGCTGTCGGGAACTATGAAGTTCATGATTTTGCTGCCAATATTGTGGCCTTTAGCGCTACCCAACGCAATCAAGACGGTCAGCGCATTCGGGGCGAAGTCACCAAACAGGTCTCTGGAAGCTCTACCAATATTACCTTTTCAACCGATGCTGTGACAGCAGAAAATATGCCAGAACAAGCGAATTTAGGCCTTTTTGCCCGTCAGGTTACTGCGGCGGCCCCTGGCTCTGGCGCCAGTCTCCAGTTGTCGTTGGGTGTTAAGGCCGGGGCTCCGGGTGGAACGGGGGTTTCCATGGCCCTGCGGGGAACCGCTGAACTGTCTGTTACAAAAGGGACAGGGGTAGGTGCGCCTTATGTTGCCAAATTGGATTTGGGTCTTGAAGCTGAAGCTGCCGTGAGTCTGTTTGGCAATTCTGCCAGCGTTGAAATGGCGCGCAGCTTGAGCAATGGGGTGGCCTTTTACAACGAAGCCCAGGTTCAGGAGTTTGCCCGTCGCAGTGTTGTACTGACCGGAAAAATCGCTTCAGGTGATATTGACGGTGCCCGTGCGGCTTTGAGCAATCTATCCGCCTACGCAGATCAGCATCGCTACACAGCCACAAATGCCAGGGAAACCGTCAGTGGCGAAACTGCCACTGGAACCAAAGTTGAGTTCAATCAAACCCGGGATACAACAACCCTCGACAGTTATCAAGACACCGATAAAGACGGCAACTGGGACGCCAATGAGTCCAGAATGAGAGAACGTGTTCGCGAGGAAGGCTATTCCGGCTCTTTCCAAACACGTATCGGGGGACAGACGGTTACCGTGAGTGTGGCCACCCTGGAAGCGACCTTAGAAGAACGTAGATTGACATCCCCTTCAGGGCGAGTGACCACCGAGAGCGGTGAGAGCAGTCGGGCATCTAAGATTCGGGTGGGCATTAGCCCCAGTGCACTTAGAGGGGCCAGCGATAACCAATTGGTCGGCATTATCGAGCAAGCCTTGGGCGTTTCACCGGGCCTTGGCTCCAGTGGGCTGTCGGGCGCGCAGATCCGCCAATTTATACCCGCCTTGCGGGATGCCGCCTCTAAAGAAACGCGGGCTGGTACCTTTGTCTTTGAGTTGGCCCACTTGCGTGAATCTGACGGCACGGGGGGCAACAGAGGAACGACCATGTTGCGTTTCGGGGTCAGTGCAAATTATTCAGGTGAAATCGAAATGCCAGTCGCCACTGGCTTGCAAATCACCGCTGGGGTAGAGACCTCGGCCACCTATCTCAGAGAGATCGCAAGGTGGTAAATATGATGACGTTGTTTCTTCCCACCAAGACCCGCGAAATCAAGATCGAAGGGGAATTCAAGGTCGAGCATCCGCAAACTCAACGCCCGATTCAGTGTAAAGGTCTCAATCTTGCCTATAACGCCAATGAAACGGAAGCCACTTTGACTGCGGTGTTCACGGTGCATGCGCGCAGTCTGCGGGATATTCAAGCGATTTTTGGGGTTTTGCCCCAGGATCAAGAATTGAAGCTGGAGATGGACCCCGCAGTATTGCAACATTATCAGGCTGAATTTTTCGCCGCAGAAGATGAATCGGCTTTTCTTCGAGTTGGAGATGCTGCGTGCTTCTTTCTCCAAAACTATCATCTCAAGTCTGAATAGTCAGCGCTGAAATGAGCTTTGCCTGCTCCTGTGGATAGGCTTGTGTCTGTTTAAATTCTAAGCTCTCGGTACGGAGACTGCGAAAAATAGCTGCCGAGAAACTGCGTGCAGGTTCGAATCGGGGCAGAGTGTTGGGTGTCTCCATGGGAGACAATCCAAAATTCCAAACAGGGAAGCTGGAGGGTTTGTAAAATCTCAACCAATTCAGGCCAATAACGTGCCAGTCCGAGATGGGTGACCAGGATCCCGGCTCCAGAGCGGGCGAGTTGAATCTGAGCCAGCAAATGATCCGTGCGCAGACAGAAATCACTGGGCTGGAGTGGAAAGCCTAAATTTCCTGCGGCATCAATCATTTGAAAATCTTCATCAAAGCCAATCAAATCATGCTGAAGCAGTTCTTCGGGGCTGTGGGGGATTCCCTTGCGCTTGAGATAATCTGGGTGGGCGAAAAAACCCAGCGGCAGATCTGGCAGGCGGCGTGCCAGAAGCTGGTTCTGCTGGGGGCGAAACATGCGCAGGGCAATATCGGCTTCGCGTTTGTTTAGGGAACTGGCTTGATTGGTGATCAGCAGTTCGATCTGAATCTCAGGGTATTGAATGCGAAAGGCTGCAAGTGCGGGTGGCAAGAGATAGATACCTACGATTTCATTGGCTGAAATCCTGACTGTACCCTTTAGGTCTTCGACCAGACCGCTTGCCTGACGCTGAAAATGATCGGCGGCTCCCATCATTTCGTTTGCCGATTCCCACAGGGCCTGTCCAGCCGGGGTCAGTTTCAGGCCCTGGGTGCTGCGCTGAAAGAGCTGGGCCTGAATTGCCCTTTCCAGGGCTTGAATATTGCGGCTCAAGGTGGGTTGTGAAAGTGCCAGTTGGCGGGCCGCCGCAGAAAGTGAACCTGTGGCTGTGGCGTGATAAAAGCAGCGAATCCACTCCCAGTTCAGATTTTTGCTATTCATTTTTGTATAGTATATCTCCATTTTTTGTCATTCAATATTCATATAAGAATAATCATACTGGTTTTAAGCCTCTGATATAAAGTCTGCTGAAAAAGCCTGACTGAAGGGCTGAATGAAAACGGATCTGAAAGGGATCTCTTTATGAAAACCGCATTGATTATGGGTATTACAGGTCATTTTGGCAAAGCTGTTGCGCTTGAACTGCAAAGCCGGGGCTGGCATTTGAAAGCACTGTTGCGACCTGAAACTTCAGCGAAAGCAGAGGTGTGTCAAAGCTTAAGTCAAGAATTCCCCACATTGGAAATTATTTCTGGGCAGGCCAGCCAGCTCGAAGATGTCCATCGGGCGGCTGAGCAGGTTGAGCTGATCGTCTATGGTGTCAATCCACCAGGATATGATTGGAAAAACAAAGCGCTGCCCTGGTTGGAACAAGCCGCCCGCGTGGCAGAGGAAAAACAATTGACCTTGCTCTTTCCTGGCAATGTGTATGTCTTCAATCCTGAACAGGGGCCTTGCTTTGATGAAAATGCGCAGATTCAACCGATTACTTCAAAAGGCCAAATTCGCCAGCAGATGGAGGCCCGTTTGCAAAGCGCTGCCGAGAAGGGGGCCCAAGTGATCGTAATCCGTGCGGGCAATTTTATTCCTGCGGGCAAAGGATTTTCCTGGTTGCAGCTCTTGATTAAAACTTCAGCCAAAAAGCGGGTTTTGAATTTTCCGGGCCCAGAGCAGACGCGTCAGGCCTGGGCCTATCTGCCTGATTTGGCTAAGGTTGCGGCTGAACTTGTTGAACGGGCCGATGAACTGAAGGGCTATCAGGTCTTTCATTTTGAGGGGCATACGCTCAATTTTGCAGAGTTGTCTCAATCTCTTCAAGCCATTACCTCTCAGCCGCTGGTATGTAAAAACTTTTTCTGGCTGCCGTTTCAGTTCTTGAAACCTTTTTCTCCGCTTTTTCAAGGGGTGCTCGAAATGCGCTATCTCTGGCAAAAGGAAGTTCTTTTGGACCAAAGCAAGCTTTTGCGTTTTCTTGGCCATCAGCCAGAGCAAACGCCCCTCCAACAGATCCTTTCCGAGCTGCTGGCTTAGCTCCTTTTCTGTCGGCCTGCGTTTTAAGCTGAACCTGCAGGCTTTTTCGCGATTTGATTCAAACGATCACTGGCTTGCTGTCTCAGTTCTCTGACTGCGAGACGAGATTCTTGTTTAGAGATGGCTTTTTTCTTTAGTTTTACATCCTTGGCCAAGCCCCTGAAGACGTCTGAGACTTTATCGATGGGGGTGGTCTCTGTTTTTTCCCAGGCACTGAAGCGCAGCATGAATTTCGTCAATTCATCTCCAGAGCGGCTGGTTTGAATCAGTGAGCGCAGAATGCTCTGACTGGCCTCGCCCAGACTGTCCTGTTTCATGACCTGATCAAACAGACGCTGGCGCTGGTCAGGTGACATGTCAGCCATTTCGCCTTTCAAACTTTCGACTTGGGCGGTCAGGGCAAGTTGTCTTTGGAGCAATTCCTGATGACGTTCTGGGCCCAAGGCAATAAAACGATCCAAAATCTTACCTGAAACTTTTGCCACAGCCGTTTCGCTGCTGTGTACTTCTTTAAAATGGGACATATAATCTGTTTTGGCAACTTTCGGGGCATGTTTGCCAGAGGGGCTCAAAAGTTCAGTTTGCGATTGACTCAGGCTTGTCAGTTCTGTTTCCAGGGCGGTTAATTTTTGGCTGTATTTCTCAAATAATTCAGCGGATTTTACCCCTGAAGCTTTGAGCGCCTTTTCAAAGGGTTTTGTCGATGCCAGCGTACCGTCAAAATAGTGGGTATCCACCAAACGCGCCAGTTCAAGTTTTTCAGTGTCTGTCGTTCTGGGAACCAGCTTTGCAAGATCCTCAATACTGACCTGTTTCAAAATCTGTTGCACATAGGTGGGGTGGTTGTCTTCGGCGGCACTCAAGAGTTGGAAGACCTGTTCGACCCCTGCCCGGCCATTGTCTTCGCGACAAATTTGTGTAATCAAACGCGAAAGTTCAGGTTTCTTGCCCAAATCTGCTCCTGAAGTTTCCAAATCTGCCAGCGCTTTATCCATCACGCGGTTGATCATTTCGTTGCGAATATTGGGCAGGTCAAAGATTTCTTCAGGGGAGGTATAGATTTTATTTGGAAAAACCGAAGGCCCAGCTTTGACTAGGTTCTTCATGATATGGATGCGACCTTCTGCTGTTTCCAGTTGTGCATCCATATCTTTTTCAAGGCCTTGTATCATGGCGTCGACTTTCCGTGTCAGGCGGCCGACTTCATCGGGATCTAAGACCTTATCCCGTTCAAGATCGGCTCTGATCTGTTTGAGTGCGATCACCTTCTGTGCCCCGACATTAAAACGATTCCAAGTATCTCCCCCCGCACGGGCCATGGCATCTTGAACCCCAGCGACACTCGCTGAGCCGGTCTGTAGCAGTTCGACCATTTGATCTTTGCGTTTGGGGGCCAGAAAGCCTTCTACACCCAAGGCATCTATTTTGGATTCATGAATATCGCTGTTGACTTCTACTTTGACAAGGTCTGCACTTTCACCTATCAAACGTTGTAAAGAGGCCACCCGTGACATTTCTTCCTGCCCGACCACGGGCACAATACCATTGGCGAGAAAATCGGCAACAGCTTCTCCCTGTCTGCGGCGAATATCATCGCTATTGCCCTTATCAGGCTCAAGCTCTGATTCAATCTCTTTGAGCGTTGTGAGCAAGGTTTTGATCTCTTCGGGGGGAATATTCAGCTCCCTTTCGATAATGACCAATGAAAAAGCGAGCGTTGATTGTGTGGGCGCTGCTGAATCAGGGGCTGCCTCTGTTGCTTCAGGAACAGCCTTTGTTGCATCGGGCACTGCTGATTTTTGGCGACTTTCTTGTATTTTATCGACAAGTTCGAGGGCTTCATCAATTGTTGTGGGTTTGCTGAGTGATTCTGGAGCGGCTTTTCCTATTTGATCAGAAAGCTTGACCAACTCTTCTAAGACGGCAGGGGTAATCTCAATTTTTAAGGAGACAGAAGTACTGCCGAATTTATCATCTTTTCGATCGGGAACAACCAGCCGGTTGGGGCTCATGCTTCTTCCCAGCATTTTATTGACCCGATCGAGATCTTCGCTAAGATCTGCTGCCGCTGTTTTGGAATCGCTGATTTTGTATTGTGCTTCCACCCCAACAAACTCAAAGGCCTTGTCTTCCCTGTCGGGGACGCTGACCAGGCGATCGACATGTTTTACGCTGAAATGATTGCTGCGTTCTCCTGAAATAACAGAGGAATAGCCAGCAGATAAACTGTGCTCCACTTCACGGTGAATTTCTCCATTGCGAACCACGATCGATTCAGAGCTGGTTCTTGAGATCGAGGCATCCGCCAGGGTGGCACTGGCTGTGCCTGTCAGTTCTGTGGATTTGCTCGCGCCCATTGAGACCAGACGGGCAGACTGACTGCCCATATTAAAGGCCGTAAAATCAGCCTGTTGTTTGCTCAGATCTTGGCCGATATATTCTTTGGGATCTGGGATATTAAAGGGGAGTTTTCCTGTTTCAAGAAAGGTTTTCAGCGAAGCATCGTCCATTTCAAATTCATAAAAAACAACAGAATCAATTTTTCCCTCTGCAGTCAGCGCAAAGGGGCCCACCCCGGCACTGACTTTGCCCCCCACCGCAAGATTCGAGGGTTCAATGCGTACCCGGTATTTTAAATCTGGATTTTCAGGGGTGGGGGCGATGGCTTTGATATTGGTAATAAATTCAGTTTCAACGGTAATACCTGCTGAAACTTTGACATGACTGTTGGGCTCAA
This sequence comes from bacterium (Candidatus Blackallbacteria) CG13_big_fil_rev_8_21_14_2_50_49_14, assembly GCA_002783405.1. Classification (NCBI taxonomy): domain Bacteria; phylum Candidatus Blackallbacteria; species bacterium (Candidatus Blackallbacteria) CG13_big_fil_rev_8_21_14_2_50_49_14. Next base: position 49,011 of record PFGG01000040.1, read on the forward strand.
CGACGCCCACACTCACGCCAATCGACATCTGTCCACGAAAGGCGATTTCATCGCCCTCTTTGAGCAGAGCAGGGTTGTCCGCGATTTCACTTTGTGTGGGAAGATGTTTGTTGCGAAAATCAAATTGAGATTCCCCGTCTTCGAGCTTGCGGGCATAGATCACATCCCGGCAGCGCGAAACAGCCAGACTGCCTGAATAGGCCAGGGCTTCGGTGCCTGAACTTACACCGATCCCTAAATCAATCTGACTTTTTTGGGCACAGGCAAAACGTCCATCGGGAAGTTCCTTGACCTTTCGCTGTTTCGAGCCTCCTAATGAGATCCCGAGGGTGAGGCCTGAGTCTCCGACATTACTGACACTGCCTTTGATACGGCCAAAGAGACCATTGGGGGTTGCCCAGACGCCGATCCCCGCGCTGACTTCATTTTTGACCTCAAGGGGGGCCTCTGAGGTCTCTGTTTCGGTGGGCTCTCCTGGAATCAGGGCTGTTTCTGTGGCCTTGGCTATTTTCGTGGTTTTTGAGGTGCCTGATGCGGCTGAAAGATCGGAAGCCCCTTTGCCAAACAAACTTTTTTCTATTTCAGGCCCGGTTGATGTTTTTTCGATTGTTTTTGAGGCTTCGTGAAGTTCTTCCGGTGACTTTTTTACAGCCAGTGTTTTGGTATCGTCCTGATCCTGCTGGCTGCCTGTTGGAGCCGGGCTGTTGGGGGTGGTTTCTGTAGGCAAGGCAGCAGGGAGCGAGGCCGGGGTTGTTGTTTCCGTTTTTTTTACCTGGGGCTTGGCTGTGCCAGGAGTCAAAGGGAGAGGGGCCTGTCGACTGATCTGCTGCATGAAGATGCGCCTTTCTTGACAGAAATGAATTACCTGAAATTATCTCATATTAAATGCCTATTTCCTATGGCTGAAATAGAGCGATTTATGGCCCCTCAAAGTGGGTGAGCGCTTGTAAGCTGAGCGAGAGCTTGGTAGCATGCATCAGATATACAACAGGGGAAAAATAAATGGCCAATGGTCTGATGGCTTTATCCGCCTTTGAAAATCAGATTCAGAATCTGCAACGCAATCGACAGGAGCGCTCTGCAGACGCTTATGACCAAGGCATTCAGGCCCTGCAGGAAGCAAAAAACAGCAAGTTTAAAGATAAAGAGGCCCTTTTGAAAGCCTGTGATTTGCTGTTTTTATCCTTGAAAAATAACCGCAAAAATCCAGATCCTTTTCTGGCCTTGGCCTATGTACTGATTCTGATGGGCGATACCAAAAAGGCAATCCGTTATCTGAAAGAAGTTCAAAAAATCGAGCCTGAAAATGAGCTCGCATGTAAACTGTTTCAAAGTATTCTTGAATCTCAGAAAATGATGCTTGAAAAGCCAGAAAATTCAAGTTTTGTTTCTTCATCTGCCAGTGAAAGTCAGGAGCCCAGTACGCTTTACGATGCAATGGAAAGTGAGATTCAAACGTTTTTAAAACAGGTTAGGGCAAATCAGAAACCGGTTTTGGTGTGTCTGAATTCAGAAGCTCTTGAAAGCCTGAAAACAGAATTTCAAATTTTGAGCGAAGCGCTGAACCGTTTTGATCAGCAGATTAAACAGCTTGAAGCTTCACTGGATGTAACGCCCTTATACCTTCTCTTGCGGCCGATTGAGACCCTGATTCTGAACTATCAGCGCGCGATGAATCAGAGTCGCAGCCTGCAGAAACTGTCGGCTGATCTGCTAAAGACCAAGCAGGAAACCCTGAGCATGATCCAGGCTGTGAATCAAAACGGGCAATCTGTGCAGCCCGAACTTGAGATCCTTTTGGATACCTGTGATACTTTTGCGGATCGGCTCGATGAACTGGAAGCAAAAAAGATTGATATCCAGGTGCTGCTTTTGAGCTATGAAGATTTACTCAAACATGTCAGCTTTCTTCAGGATGTGTGTGATGAAAAGTTTTGAGTCTGCCGCGCTGAAAACAGACAGGGGTCTTTTTCTCGTTATCTGAACGGCTCCACCCTGCCGACTTCTTTTAACCAGAGCAGAGTGCTCCGTCTTGTGAAATGCGAAAACACCTGAACGGTTTGGGGAAGACACTCTTTGTTTGATTGAGGAACAGGGGGTAAGGGTAAGTTCATGCTTTCTCCTGAATGAGAGGGGATTTGAATTTAGCCTGCTCAAAACCTGAATTCTGAACTTGAAAAATGATTTTTTTTGCTGCTTTTGACGATAAGATTTGGATAGGTTGGAATAGACTGTGGCGGGAAATTTTTTTGAGGTGTGAAGATGGTAAAAAAAATTCTGTGCGCTCTTTTTTGGCTGGGTCTGACTGCTGCTCCGGTTTGGGCCGAGGCTCCGCTCGGAGATTTTCGCTGTGTGGGCAGTAATCCTGGGCAGCAAAAACCGTATAAGGGCTATGTGCATATTGAAAAGTCAGGCGAAACCTATACCGTGCTCTGGCGTTTTGGCGCAACAACGTATATTGGCACCGGCATAGAGCAAGGCGATGCCTTTGCTGTGATTTTCTCCAAAACCGAATCTACCAACTATGGCTTGATTCTTTTCCGCAAGGACAAAAAAAAGGGGCATTGGATTGGGCGCTGGACGCAACCCGGTAGCAAAGCCGTGGGAAGTGAGGTTTGGGGCAAGTAAATCTGTCAGTTGGCTGACAGATCAATATATACCGCTTGGGGTATCCTGTTCGCAGGCCCTGCATCATGGAGTATGATGTAGGGGTAACACCCCGAAAGGATTTTGAAGATGTCAGATAAAATTGAAAATGTGATTATTATTGGTTCTGGCCCGGCTGGCTATACGGCTGCGATTTATACTGCCCGCGCCAATCTCAACCCCCTGATGTTTGAAGGCTATATGTCCGGTGGACAGTTGATGACCACCACCGATGTGGAAAATTTCCCTGGTTTCCCTGAAGGGATTATGGGCCCTGATTTGATGATGAAACTGAAAGAGCAGACCGAGCGTTTTGGCACCCGGGTGGTGACCCGTGACGTGACCTCTGTCGATTTTTCTCAACGCCCGTTTAAAGTTGAAGTCGAAGGCGAAGTGCATCTTGCCCACAGCGTGATTATTTCCACGGGAGCCACTGCCAAGCTGATGGGATTGGAGTCTGAAAAACGTCTGATGGGGCATGGTGTTTCGGCCTGTGCGACCTGTGACGGGGCTTTTTTCCGTGAAAAAGAAGTCTGTATTGTCGGCGGGGGCGACAGCGCCCTTGAAGAAGCCAATTTTCTGACCCGTTTTGCCAGTAAGGTTTACGTGATTCACCGCCGTGATAAATTGCGTGCCTCTAAGATCATGCAGGATCGGGCCATAGAAAACCCCAAAATTGACTTTATTTGGGATACGGTGATTGAAGAAATTATCGGCGATAAAAAGGTCAGTGCCGTGCGTCTGAAAAACCTGAAAACTGGCGAAACCCATGAAATGCCGATGGATGGTGTTTTCGTAGCGATTGGCCACCGTCCCAATACTGAATTGTTTAAGGATTATCTTGAAACCGATGAGGTGGGTTACCTCAAGGTAGACGGCGCAAGCAGTCGTACCAATCTGCCCGGAGTTTTTGCTGCTGGAGACGTACACGACCCCAATTACCGCCAGGCGATTACGGCTGCCGGCAGTGGCTGTAAAGCTGCGATAGATGCCGAGCGCTATCTGGAAAGTTTGGGCCACTAAGCTTTTCAGGTGTTTTTTACGAAACACTGAAGCGCTTCGCTTTAAAAATCCCCACGAAATGGGTTCTTCTTTTTTCGTGGGGATTTATTTGAAACCCTCTTGTTTTGGGGCTGATCCGCCGATTTTAGGATCGGCTCTGGCACAGTCGCAGAGTTCATGTTAAGATGAGGTAATAACGACTTAGTCTCGATAAAATCAGGCGTTAAGGAATAATCACCCGATTTAACCTGAGATCAAAGTCTTTCCATCAAGTGGAACCCGCCAATTGCGCAAAGATCGTCACAGTAGGCAGATCAATCACAGGTAGAGGTAAAACATAGCGACTATGGCTGATAAGATTCTTTTAGTGGATGATGAAGAGTCCATCGTTGAATCAATTGAGTATGCACTCAAGCAGGAAGGTTTTGAGGTTGTCTGCGCCCACAATGGCCAGGATGCCTTGCAAAAAGTTCAGCTTGAGAAACCCAATCTGATCGTTTTGGACCTGATGTTACCTGAACTGAGTGGTCTGGAAGTTTGCCGTATGCTCCGCCGTGAGCGTAACGAAACACCGATCATTATGTTGACAGCCAAAGGTGAAGAAATTGATCGCGTGATTGGTCTGGAAGTGGGTGCTGATGATTATCTCGTCAAACCCTTCAGCCTGCGCGAGCTGATTGCACGGATCCGGGCTTTGCTGCGCCGCAGCAAGAGTGCTGAAGTAGACAGTGCACAGCCCGAAACCCACCGCTATGAAGATTTGGAAATGAACCTGACGGAGCACAAGGTGACTGTACGCGCCAAGCCCGTTGAACTTTCTCCCAAAGAATTCAAGATTCTGGCCATGTTGATGTCCAGCCCGAACAAAGTATTCTCCCGCGAAGAACTGCTTGAGCAGGTCTGGGGTTTGGATTTTTACGGCGATACCAAAACCGTAGACGTTCATATCCGTTGGCTGCGTGAGAAAATCGAAGCCGATCCCAGCAATCCCCGTTATGTTCAAACGGTGCGTGGTTTCGGCTATCGTCTCGGGGGCTAAGCGGGGCCGTGGCCCTTGTTCAAAGCGGGGTGCTTTTGCTGGATCTGGCAGGCCAGATCCAGTCGGCAGACCCAGAAGCCCAAGCCATCTTGGAATCAGGTTCTGAACTGATTGGCAAATCTCTGGCTGAGCTTTGGCCTGATTCTCCTTTGCCCAGTCTTTGGGCAGAAGCCAGTACAGGTCAGGAGGCTTCTCAAGAGTTTGTCACGAACTGGACAGCACGCCCCAAGAATATTTTCGTGAGCTTGAGAGCTTTTTCTGCGCAAGAGCGTGGCTTTCTGGTCTTGATTCAGGATCTAAGTGCTGTGCGTCGGCTTGAATCGATTGAGCGTGAGTTTATTACCAATGTCTCACATGAATTGCGCACCCCTCTGACCTCGATCAAAATGGCTGCCGAATCTTTGCAAATGGGTGCGATTGTCAATCCCAAGCTCAAAGATAAATTTCTTTCCAATATTCAGCGCGAAGCCGATCGTTTGACCCGCTTGGTCAATGAGCTGATTATTCTCGCCAATATTGAAGAAACCGGTACTTCTTTACATATTTCAGCCTTTGACCTCTTTGAAGTGCTGGACGATGTTTCATCGACCATGTCGCATCACAGCAAGGTCAATGATATTGATATGGTCAATGATTACCCCAGCAGTCTGCCGATCATCAGTGCAGATCGTGATCGTCTTTCACAGGTGCTGATCAATCTGGTCGACAATGCGATCAAATGCAATCGCCCCAATGGTACGGTGACCCTTCACGCCCATGTGGAGGGAGAGGAAGCCGTGATTGAAGTGACCGATACTGGGATCGGAATCCCGAAAATCGACCTGCCCCGAATTTTTGACCGCTTTTTCAGAGTGGACAAGGCCCGCTCCCGTGTGACGGGCGGCACTGGTCTGGGGCTTTCTATTGTCAAAGATATTATTGAAGCGCATGGTGGCACGATTTCGGTCAATAGCGTGGTCAATATTGGCACGACGTTTACGATTCGTTTGCCGCTCAAGGCCCGTGTTCACAAAGACGTTGACTAGTTCTCCCAGCTGATTTCATCTAAGACCTGCCAATGCTTGCGGCTATGACGCAGCAAAAAAAGCCGCTTGTCTTGGCCCTGGCTCAGATAGAGCAGGGCTTTATTGCCGGCTGGACTGATTCCCGGACGGCTGATTTGCAGAAAACTGCCTGAAATTTCAGCATGCTTTTCGGCGGGATAAATTTCACGCGGATCCCATTCTGGGGTGCGCAGAGCATTGAGAATCAGCAGGTTTTCAGGGGGCATCAAACCATAATCCAGTCGCAGGCGAGAAACCCTTTCGATATTCTGTTTTAAGCTTTTGAGTTCGGGCAGCAGGCAGGAATTTTGCGCTTTGTTTCGAAAATCCGCAATCAATTCCTGTTCTTCAGTCAATTCTGGAGCTGAAGCCAAGGTGCTTTGCAGACCTTGCTGCTCTAAAGGGCTCAAGTTTTGCAGGGTACAGGTTTCGCTTAAGAGATAATGAGGAGCGGGGAGCTCTCCGCAGGCATGGTGAAGGGCCGTGCTTAAAATTTCGGCCTCGCCGTTTTGCCAGAGATTCCAGTTCTCCAATCCTTCATACAGTCTTTCTAATAGCACGATAAACACGTAGAGTGCGCAGAAACGCTGCTTGCAGCGCGGGCAATCCGGGGCGATGGGCTGGAGGCCTTTGCGGGTTTGGTAGTTTTTTTTCCTTTTTTCGCTCTCCTGTTTATCCCGTGCCGTCCATTGCAGCACATGGTTTTGTAAAATCTTTCCCAGTTCGCTCAGTACAAAGCCTGTTTTCTTTTCTTGCAGGATCTTTTCTTCGGCCAGCATCTGTAAGAATTTCTGGGGGGTGGTGCAGGCTGTGGCGAAAAGAGGGTTCTGGGGTTGAACCTGTGCCTGAAAATCTGCTGGCGAGAGCGGTTCTTCGAGCAGAGATAAAACATGGCAGGTGGCCAAATAGAGATTCATCATAGAGCCATCATACTTCATAAGTTTGTGCTTTTCCAAGATATGTTATTCTGACTCAAAAAGAGGAACAGGACAGATGGATTTAGGGCAATATTTTGCTGGCGCAGGGCATAGCTTGCAAGGGCTCAATGCTTTGGTGACCGGCGCTTCTTCAGGAATTGGTCTGGCCACAGCCTGCCAGTTGGCAGCACAGGGGGTAAACCTTAAATTGGTGGCCCGTCGGTTGGAGCGGCTTGAAAAGATCAAACAGGCCCTGGCGGAGCGTTTTCCAGCGGTTTCAATTGAGATTTTGGGAGCAGACCTGGCCCAACCCGAGAGTTGGCAGCGCTTGGAGCAAGCGGGTTTTTATACGGTAGATATTCTGGTGAACAATGCTGGTTTGGCGCGGGGGCGCGACAAAGTCGTGGATTCAAGCTGGCAGGATTGGCAGGCGATGATCGATCTGAATATTTCTGCGGCGTTTGAAGTGACCCGCCGGGTGGTGCCTGGCATGCTGGCGCGCGGCCAAGGAGATATTGTCTGTTTGGGGTCTGCTGCCGGACAGATCCCCTATGAGGGAGGTTCTGTTTACTGTGCTTCAAAATACGCGCTGCGGGCTTTCTGTCAGGTTTTGCGGCGTGAAACCTGTGGTCAGAATCTGCGTGTGATGCTGATTTCACCGGGCATGGTGGAAACCGAGTTCAGTGTGGTGCGGCTTGGCCAAGAGGCAGCACAAAAGGTCTATGCGGGCATGCAGCCCCTGACGCCCGCCGAGGTCGCCGCCCAGATTCTCTTTGCTCTGCAACAGCCACGCCATTTGAATTGGGATGAACTGTTGCTGATGGCCACAGCCCAAGGCGGGGTGGAAAAAGTCGTCAGACAAATCGAAAACTGAGCTTTTGCGGGAGTTCTTTTACCCTTTGTCAAAAAAGAAAAAATTGTTTACATTTCTTTTACGCTGGGTATATAACCGCTATCCCATTCTTGAACCCCTTCAAGAAGTGCGTCAACCCAAGTAGTTAAGCTAGAGGAAATGAGAAGATGGTACAAGGTTTTCCCGCTCCCTATGATCCTGTTTTAAATCCGCCTTCAGTCCCTTTGACAGCCCCGCCCACCCGTTCAGCGCCTGGGCTTCCCAGCCCCCCTCTCATTTTGGAGCTGGATCTACAGAAGTTTACCCTCGATCAGCACCAGGGCCAGCGTTTGGATATTGCCCCAATCGACGCCAATCAAGTGGATTTTGACCGTCTCAGCACCCGGATTTTGACAGAGGTTGCAAAGGTTGAAAAATTAAAACCTGAAACCACCCTTTTGATTCGGGTGGGTCAGGAAGCGATTGAAATTCCTGCTTTGCGTTTAGACAAAGCCCAGTTGATCCAAGCCCTGAAACGTCATTTTCAGGGCTTGCAAAGCCCAGGACACCAGGAATGGGCACGCGATCTACAGGCCCAGGCGGCTGAAATTCGTGTGCAATTGCGCGAAAACCCACCCGCCCCAGCCGAACATGTTTTGGGTGAAGCGGCCCAGGCCGCCTTGCAAAAGCCCAGTGCTGAAGGTTTTGCGCTTCGCAGTCTGGAAAAGGAAATCGGGCAGAAAATTCCGGTGGCCCTGCGGGAAAAATATGGTTTAAATACCGAAGCGTTGAAACACTGGCGCGAGACAGGAACGCCACCGGCAGGTCTGAAAGCCCTGCTGGCGGATTTTAATCCCCAGCAGCAGCAGCTTTTTCAACCTTTGCTCTATGCCGTGGCCTTTGGCAAAGCGGTCAACGCTGTGCGCTTGAAAGCTGGGAGTTTAAGTCCTGATGCGGCCAAGGTGGCCAATCAGGAGCTGGACACCATGAAAAGTCAGGCCAGTCAAAAATGGGAGCAGTTCAATGCCGGTGCCGTGCGTGATACGCGCAAACTGGCTGAGCGGGCTTTTTCTGACTGGAAAGCAGCCGATCAGACCGTTCAGGCTCTGCAGGGCAAAGCCAACCCCAGTGCTGCCGATTTGCAGGCTTTGGCAGAGGCCCGTCAAAAAGCCGACAAGCTCAAACAAGAGGCCCAGTCCGTGCAACAGAAGGCCTTGGAAACAGCTCATGCCATGAAAGAAGTGCGGGTGCACCGGGTCGAAGTGAGTGGGGGGAACCAGGCCCCTGAAGGCATGCGTGAAAAAGCAGCCCATGCTCTTTTAGATGCTGCAGGAGCCGAAGCTTCCCATGTCAAACAGGAAGTTGGATTTCAGGGCGGTGTAGTGAGCGCTGACGCTTTGCCAGAGGGATTGGGAACCGCTCAAACCTTGGTGGAGCAAGCCGATACGCTCTTGCCTGAATGGAAGGGCAAACAGGCCCTGATCGACCAGCGCACCCAGGTGCTTCAGGCGCAGCGTGAAGTCTTGAAACCTTTGCTGGATACCCTTACAAGCCAAAAACAGACAGCGGATCAGGTCGCCCGTTTACGCACTGAATTGGCAGGTCTGCCCCAACCAGCGGCATCGTTGCCTGAGCATCTGGCACGGCGCAAAGCGCTTGAGTCTCAGTTGGATGAACTGGAGTCTCAACAGACGCCTGCCTTGCGGGAAGATCCTTTGGGTTCTCCCACAACTCCGGCCGAAGTGCGTGCTTTAACGCTCTATGGGCGCAATCTGGGGCAGCTTCAAACGGGCTATGCCGCTGAAATTGCTTTGAATCAGTATGCCGGAGCCAGCCCCGCCCAAAAGGAAAAGGTGGCCCAAGCCGCACGTGCTTCCCGTGATCTACATTTAGAAGCTGCGCAGGCAGGGCAAGACAGTTTAGATGCCAGTCAGGCCAGCGCTTCAAATCGTCAGGAAAGCCGCCACTGGCAGCAGTTTGGCCGTCAGGATGTGCAGGCTCGGATTGACGCAGCTGAAGCCGAAATCGCCAAATATGCCGAAGCCAAAACACCGGGGCAGTTTCAAAAACTTTTAGATGCTCAAAAAGCCTTGGGCACCGCCATGCAGGAAATGCGGGAGGGCGATGCGAAAGTACGCTCCAGTGGGGCCAGTCCCAGTGGGAATTTCGCAAATTTGCGGGCCCAGGCTTTGGCCGAAGGTCTGGGAATAGCCCAGCCCGAGGCCCTGGCCCAGCAAGAGGAGTCCGCTGCTGTTTCAAACCATGTGATTTTGGGGCGTGTTTCCGAACCTGCTGTTTGGCTGGCTGAAAATGGCAGTTTTCTTGCCAGCAGAGGGCAACTCAATCAACAGGCTTTGGATCGGGCCCAAGCCCAGTTGGGGCTTGAAGGGCGTATCCATGCCGATGCTGAACGACGCTATGGGGATCAGAAAACCGAATTGAAAGATCTTCAGGCCCGTTTGAAAGAACTGCCTGCCGGCCCTGAGCGTACGCGTCTCTTGGAACGTCAGACAGAATTGAAAGCTGCGGTGGAAACTTTTGAAGGCGGCCCGCTGGCCCTGCCTGGGGGATCTGAATGGCTGAATCTGGCGCGGGCAGATGCTTTGTATACCGGGCCCCAGGCTGCCATTCGTGGGATTCAGGCCGCGCAGGCCGAAAATGTGGATGCTGCGCGTGATCTTTTGAAAGACGCGCCCTCTGACACGGTCCGAAACCAGGCCATTGACGCCCTTTTAGCGGCAGCGGGTACTTTGCCTCAACATACGCCCAAAGCCAGTGCTGATTGTTTAAAGTATGCCTTTGAAGCCGCTCAAACACTGCAACCCGAAGCTCGCAAGCTTTCAGAAGCTAAAATCCGTCAGGAGGCAGTCGCGCTTTACAAGAGCTATGTACAACATCCCCATGCCAGTGCTGCAGCTGAGAGCGGAGAATTGGCCCGCGTGGTAGACAGCATTGCCACGTCAGCGACCGCAGGAGAACCTTCGCGTCTGGCCTGGGAAGCGTTGCGTCAGCAGAGCAATCCGGCGGAGCTTTTCCGCCTTCACAAGGCTGAGTTGGAGCAGGCCTTGGGGGAACTGCAAGATCGGGTCTCTGAAGATATTGAAGCGGGTTTTAATCTGGCTGTAGAGCGTGGTGGTCTGGCGGTCGGCTCGGCGGCACGCATCGCCCGTGCTCTGATGCGGGACGGCGATATTGCCGGGGCGCGTCAGGTTCTGGCAGAGGCCGTGGGGCGTGAAATGGAACGGGCCAAGCAGGCCGAAGCTGATTATCTAAGCCTGCCTGCTGCCAAACAGGAACATTACCGCGCCATTCTGCGCTCTTCAGACAGCCCGGGTGAGAAACAAGCCGCGCTCGAAAAGCTGATGGGCAATTCGGTTGCGGCCAGCCGTGCCCTGCGGGTCGCTGATTCCAGCCAGACCATGCAGCGCGCGCATCTTCCGGGCTCTGATTATGACCTGGGGCGCAGTGCCCGTCAGACAGCTGAAAAATTCAATCAATACAGCAGTGGCGTGCAGGCCCAGGGGGGAGCCGAAGCTGAAAATATTGCCAAACGCAGTGCCTGGCGGCACCAGCGTGATGAGGCCTATTGGAATGACCCCAAAATTGCGGTTTTGAGTGCGGCGACTGATGAGGCGTTGATGTTTGTTGCCACCATGGGGCTTTCTACAGCCCTGTCGCTGGCGAAGGGTTCTGCGACGGGTTTGAGTCTGGCCCGGCGTGGTCTGGAGATCGGGCGTGCGACGCGTACCGCCCTGGAGGGCAACCGTGCCGGACGGGTTGTTTTATCTGTCGGTAATTTTGCGGCCCGTGGCAATCAACGCTTTGGGGCCGTTTTGGCCCGCATGGATGCGGCAGCCATGCAGGCCAGTCCTGTTTTGGGCTATGGTTTTCGTGCCAGCCGCAGTCTGGTGCGCAATATTGCAATGGAAGAGCTGCCCAAAGCAGCTTCTGAACTGGCCAAACAATATGGGGACAGTGAGGGCTGGCTGCAGTGGGCGGTTGATACCTCAAGCCGTTTTGCAGTTTCCAATTTAGGCGATATTAAAGGCCTGGAGTCACTCGCCAACAGCTCTTGGGGAGTCTTTGAAACCGCCGTGACGCAAATGGCCCTGCCCGAGTTTTATAAACATGATCCCAAGGGTTTGAAAGATGCCCAGGAGCTGACCCATTATCTTTTGATGGGCGCCCAGACCGTTCATGGCATGGCGGCGATGCACCACGATGCCAAGCGCAGTGGTCAAGTGGAGGGATCGGGACTGGCTGCAGATCTTGCCAGCCGCGCCAAACTGGACTTGGACCCTGCTGTCGAAAAGCAGGTGGTGGCAGCTGTTTCTGCTTATCAGGAGCATTTGCTGAATAATCAGGGGCTGAGTGCAGAAAAGCATCATACGCAATTGGAAGCCCAGGTTAAACAAGCTGTGGCTTTTGAGCAATTGCCCCCCGAAGCCCGTCGCGAGGTCGAACGCAGCCTGCAGGAATTTATCCGGCCCTATCAGATCCAGACGGCGGCTCAGATTGCGGGGGTGGAGAGTCTGCACCCTGAAGGCAGTACGGCAGCTGAAGTGAAGGGTAAAATCCGTGAAATGGCAGATATTCTGCAAAAACAAGGAGTCACCGCTGACCCGCATGAGGCCCAGAAAATTGCACGGGGCCAAGTAGCGGCGCAAATGGTGGGCAAAGAGTCTCTTTCTCTGGAGGCGGGCCCCGCCGCATTACAGGTTTTGGCTGAGGCCCAGGCCCAACGCTTACTGGATTTGGGCGCAGTCGATTCTCCTGCCCATGCCATGCTTTTGGTTCAGCATCAAGTCCGTCAGGCTGTGGCAGATAAAGCGGCTCTGCTGCTGGTAGACTCCCCTGAAGCCAAGGCCCAGCTTGAAAAACTGGATCAGGGACTGAAAGCACTGGATGCCCTTTCTGCTCCCTTTGTTTACAGTGCGCAGGCCCTGCCCGCAAATTTGGGCGAACAGCGACAGGCGATCCAAAAAATTGCCATGGAAGTCTTGATGTCTGCGCCAGAAGGTTCACAATACACCCAATTGCAGGCCCGAATTGAAAAGTATCTGGGCGAGCAAAAATGGTCTCCCAGCATGATTCATCAGCTCAGTCGGGAAGTCGGGACACGCCTTTTGCTCGCTTGGGGGGAACATCTTTTGCAGCAGAAGCAGATCAAGGGTGAGTTGGCTGGTTTGAGCCCGACAGCCTTGCATGATACCCATCTTGAGATTTTGAAGGGTTTGGGGCTGCCCGAGGAGCATGCCGGGCAAGTGGCCCATGACCGCCTGCTCTCGGCCATGGAAAACGCCTGGGCCGGCCAGGTTGAACAGGCAGCAGGGATCAAACCCCTGCTGCATGAGGTTTTATCGGAATTGGGCCGTCACCAACCTGTGGATCAGGCCGTACGCAGCCAAGTCGCTGAGAAGGCCGAAAAGGGCCTGCTGGCCTTGGGGGTGGAGCCTGCTCAGGCCCGTGAGTTGGCAGCCCAGATGGTCTTGGACGGCCAGGCTTACCATGATCGTTTTCAGGGCCTCGAGAGTCTGCCCCGAACCCGCAGCCTGAATGCCAGTTTGGAAGAAAGTTTGCATCTGTCTGCGGTCAAAGTGGGTGAGCACAGCTTGCCTGACTTGGATGCCCTGCGCGGATTTTTACAAACCCATACCCCTGCCCAACCCACGCCCGCAGATGATGCCGCGGTTCTGCAGCTCTATACGGCCTTGGGCGGTTGGGATCAGGTGCGTAAACTTTCAAGCTTTCTCAAACCTGAACTCTTTGGCAAATTGCATGAGGCGCGGGATCGTCAGGTTGAAGCTGCCTGGAAAAATATTGAAGCGGAAGCCGCCAAAATGGGATTGGAGCTGGCCCGGCCCTATGTGGGGCGGGGGCCAGGAGAACCCGGTTATACAGGGGTTTACGCGGATATTGACCTGGTCGTGCGCATTACGAAATCGAAAAATCCCCTTTCTGAGCCTGAAATGGCTCACCGTGAAATGCAGCTTCTCAGCTTTGCCCAGGCAGAATTGGCGGCGATTAGCCCAGCTTCAGGGCATGCACTGGATGTGAATGTCTATACCTCAGCGCATTTTCTGGCGGTGGATCAGGCCCAAGGCAAACCTGCTGAGCATGTTCCCCCAGAAGCCCTTGCGCAGCAAGCGCATCAGGGGCGTGTGATGGAGCTTTACCAATTGCGCCAGGGTTTGGGGCCTGCACATGAAATGGCATGGAAAGGTTTTGAAAAACAAGCCCTGGAACAGGCCCGCAAACAGGATGAAAAAGCCCGTGGGGCGGGCCAGCCCGCACATGCAGAGCAGGATTTGCGTTTGGCCCTGTCGGATTGCCAGACACAATGGTCACAGTACCACGATGCCGTGGACCAGGCCTATCAGGTTTTGCGCAAGGATCCCGCCCATGCGGGGCAAGCGCATGAAATTTTGCTGGAACAGGCCCAAAATCAGGTTCGGCAGGCCACGGAGCATGAACTGACAGAGTTTTTGCTGAAGAACCGTGAGGCTTTGGAGCAGGACACGCCTGCCGGTGCTTTGGCGCGGGTGGAATACGATCGTCTGCAACAGCTTGCCCGCTCCCGTGCGCCTGAAGCCTATGCCGGGAATGCGGCTGTGCTGTGGGGTTCCCGGATCAATGACAGTGAACGCCAGGGGGTGATCGACGGCTTTGCATCAGATCCCCGTGCGGCCCGTTCGGGGCGTATCAGCCACGATCAATACGTATTGCATTGGGCGGTTGAAATGGAAGGGGTCAAAGATCTCTCCTCCCGCGCCTGGAAAGCTGGCAAATACGATTTGCGAGATATTCTCTTTACCGAAGCCGCACTGTCTGGATTCAGCGAACAGCCCAACCCTGCCCATGCCGAATGGCTGAAGCAGAAAGAAAGCAATCTGACGGGCGGATTGCTGCTGGGGCCTGAGCCGCCCAAAACGCTCAAAGTCAAAAACCAGGTGGCTTTGGTTGAAAAACTGCCCAATCCTGAATATCTTTTGCATCAGGAGCGCAAGCAAAAAGACCCCGACTATCTCATTCCCAAGGAGATTCCCAAGGAAATTCCCATCAGCCGGATGGAAGCCGCGATTGATGAAGCCCGTCGTTCAGCCCAGACCCCGCTCCAGGCCGAAAAAATCTGGGTCAAGCATTTTGGCAGTCCAGAAGCCGCTGAAAAAGCGATGAATGCCTATCTGGAGGTGGTGCGCATGACGATTCTTGACAGTGCTTCCCGCCAAGTCAGCAGCCCGGCGCTTCAGCCCTAAACGCTTGAATTTCCTTGATTTTGCTTGAAATACACAAATTGAAGACCAAAATCTTTGATATGAATCAAGTCTGAGTCTGCCTGAGATCAAGCCAGCCTTGCCTTGCCAGCGAGATAATAGCAGGTGAGAATAGGAGGGTGTTTTTTATGCATAAACATTTATTTACCAAAGGATTGATTGCGCTCAGTTTATTAACTGCATGTGATTTGATTCCTGCGGGGATTTTGCCAGGTGCCTCTCCTCAACCCAGTGCAGTACCTACGGCCAGCCCTGATTCGGGTGCGGTGCTTCACCCCTCTGCCAGTCCTGAGCCGACCGCGACGCCGAGCAGCAGCGCTTCGCCTGGTTTAACAGAAGCAGGCTTGTTGCTGTATCTCGATATGGAAACTTCTCCGATTGGCTATCTGTATCAGGGAGCTGCGGTTGAAGAAAAAGGGGTAAGTGCCAGTGTGGAAGGCAAGCAAGGTGCTTCCTGGCGCTTTGATGGGCAGGGCTCCTTCTTGAAAATTCCCTTGGATATCAATCCCGATCAATATCCCCGCTTAACCTTTGCGGCCTGGGCGCGCTATGAAGGGCCCGCTGAAAGCGGAGGCCCCTTCCAGGTGATCTCACATGATGATGGCGGCTATGACCGCAGCCTGGGCATTGACTCGCGCGGTGCCGATGGGGTGGGGTGGTCCAGTTTTGCGGGCTCTGCCGCTGTACTGGGCTCTGTACCTGTTCAAAATGGGCAGTGGGTCTTTTTGGCCAGTGTCTATGATCAGCAGGCCAAAACCGTGACGCTCTATGTCAATGGCGTGCGTAAAGTCGCTGAGAATGCAGAATTGGGCAAGGGACATCCTTTCCTGTATATTGGCTCGAATCCTTCCCATGGCGAGCATTTTACAGGCTTGATTGATGAGGTGCGTGTCTATGGACGGGCTTTGAGTGCTTCTGAAATTGAAGCTTTACAAGGGGCTGCTCCTCTTGCGGCGAGCCCGCAGCCTTCTCCCTTGGCCTCTCAGGAACCCGTCAAATTCTTTGACAATGGCAATATTCTGGCTGTCTTGAATGGCGCGCCCTGTGCGCCTGTCGTGACCACCACGCGCGCTTATCTGCTGACAGAAATCAACAATTACCATTGGAACGATGCCAAAGGCCAGGCCCCTCCAGGTCAAATCGGATTGAGATCCAGTACGGGCGTCATCTATGGCCCCTGGGATGTCAGTACCCGTCCTGGCCAAGGGGGAGTACCGAATGCCTATTGGTATGCGCAACCTCAGATTGTTTTGCCAGCGGGCAGCTATACCGTGACGGATTCGCATCCTGAAAGCTGGTCGTATAATGCGGCTTCGAGCTGTTCGATGTCGTGGTTGACTGGGATTCCTCAATAGCGGTTTCGCTTAACGCAAATCAGCCCCACAGCTTGGGCATTGTCGGGGCCAGGCCCGCCCGAGTGAGGCCTGGCAGGCGGGACAACGCCAGGTTTTCCAGGCAAAAAACGTGATGCCGAGAACGCCTCCCAAGCTCAGTGGCCATGCCAGAGAGCTTGGGAGGCCCCAGATCTTGTCTGCGCCTTCGGCCAGTTGAACCAGACTGAAAGCAAAAGGCAGAATCACACCGGTGGCAATCATATTCTGGCGAAAGCGTTTCGCCATTTCAGTTCTGATCTCTGAGGGCTTCATGCCGGTTGAATTTCAGCCAGTCTGCGCTCCCGCCATTTGAGCAGGGGGCGATAGGTTTCACTCTGGCCCAGCAGGGGCAATTTATCGGCGTTAAAGAGATGCGCGACCAGGCTGATATCTGCCAGACTCAGGCTTTCTCCCACCAGATACTCCTTATCAGCTACCAGCTTTTGGGCCCGATCCAGCACTTCCTGGGCCCGATCTTCAAGTTTGGGCAGATCGGCAGGGGTCAGCCCCTGAATGCGCATATTGCGTCTCAGCATCAAAGGCACAATCTGAGGTTTGAAGCGATCCAGAGCTGCAATGCCTGTGCTGAGGTTGGGGTTCTGAATCAGAGGCAGGGGGTTGAGGTAGCTGCTCACATAGACCGGGCGGCTTAAGGCGGGTACAAAGGATTCGTCAAGCCAATCTTCCAGCAGCAGAACCTCTTCACGCAATTTGGGGTCGGCGGGCAAAAGGGCGGGTTCGGGAAATTCGGTTTCAAGATAGAGCGCAATTTGCGAAGAATCGCAGATGATCTGACCCTTGTGCTGAATATAGGGCACCTTGACCTGGCCTGAAAAACGCTTTGAAAAGGCCCGGTGCAGCAAAGGCGTGACCTCGACCGTTTGAAAGGGAATTTGTTTGTATTCGAGAATATGTCTGACTTTGACACAGTAAGGGGAATAATCAAACTGGAACAGCAGCACCGTATCGTCATCGACCACGGGAACTGAGGGGGCCAGTTTTTCCAGTTTGTTTTTGACGGCCCAGGCGCCTGCCAGGGCACCTCCGGCTAAAAACCCGAATAGTCTTGCTTTGCGCATGATTCTTTCACTCCGTACAGTTTCTGGTTGTTATTTGCTTTTGCGGGCGCAGATGCACAGGGCCTGGTTGACCAAATGCACTTCGTCTCCCTGGCGCCAGGGTTCAACGGCTGTTTCCAGGGCTTGATCATAGTGGCTTCGCTCGGCAGGGCTCATGTTTGCCAAGGCCTCTGCCAAGGGCTGTAAAAGTTGGGCCCGATCCAAAAGATAATCCTGAGCTGAGCCGCAGGGCAGCACGATGGGCACTTTTTCGAGTTGGATCTGCTCAAAACCGGCCTGGGCTAAGATCTCTTTTAATTTGTTCTGATCCGCCAGACTGAAAGGGCCTGGGGCCGGGCGGTGCAATACAAGGCCCAATTCGCGCTCTAAAACCTGGCTTGCCAATTCAATCATGGGAACTTCATCAGGTGCGCACCAGACGGCTGCAGCCAGTTTTCCCTGGGGTTTGAGCCAGCGGGCAGCATTGCGCAAGGTGCCCGCTGGGTCGCTACAGAACATCAAGCCCCAACGTGAAACCAAAGCGTCAAAAGGGGCTTCTTCACCCAAATCCAGACTTTCTGCATTCTGTACCTCAAAACGCAGGTTTTTCAGCCCTGCCTGCTCGGCCTCCGCTTGGGCCCATTCAATCATTTGTGGGGATTGATCGATCCCCAGCACAAAGCCTTCAGGCCCCAGAGCGCGTGCAAAACTCAAGGCGGGCTCTCCCATGCCTGTGGCCAGATCGAGGACACGTTGGCCGGTTTGCAATTCAGCTCTTTGAACTAAATGATCGGATACGGGCTGTGAGACAGGTTTATAACGTCCCCACCAGGCTTTCCAGCGCGGGGCCATGGCTTCCCAATGTTGACGGTTCTCGCTTTGACTCATCTTGATCTCCTTTTAGGCTTGGGGGCCTGTTTGTACAGGATTTTCCGGGTAGCTGCACCAATCACTCCACGAGCCGACATAGAGCCGGCCCTTGTGATAACCCGCTTCTTCCAAGGCGATCAGGGTGTGATTTGCACTGACCCCTGAACCGCAGTAAACGATGATTTCCTGTTCGGGCTGCAAACCCAGGGCTTCAAATTCCTGCCGCAGGGTTTCGGTCGATTTGTAGTTCCCGGCCTGCAGATTGTCTGCAAAAGGGCGGTTCAGTGCGCCGGGAATATGGCCTGCACGGGGGTCAAGCGGTTCCTGTTCACCTCGGTAGCGCTCTGAACTGCGGGCATCTACCAGAAGCGTTTGGGCACTGCGGGTTTTGACTTCTTCGATCGAAGCCAAAAGCTGAGGTTGAGAAGAAGGTCTGAAATGGCCGGGTTTTTTTTCAGGAACCTGTGTTGTCACAGGATAGCCCAAGGCTTGCCAGGCCTGCCAGCCCCCATCCAAAACCTGAACCTGTTCATGCCCCAGCCAGCGCAGCAGCCACCAGAGCCGCCCTGAAACCATGTTTTGGGCATCATCGTAGATCACCACCCGGCTGTCTTGATTCAAGCCTTTTGCCAGCAGGGTTTCCAACAATGCGCTCTGATCTGGCAGGGGGTGGCGGCCTCCGTGCTCGCTGACAGGGGAAGAGAGATCTTTTTCTAAATCGAGATAAAGTGCACCGGGAAGATGGCTGGTGGCATAGGCGCGTTGCCCTTGATCCGGGTCGGCTAAGGCAAAGCGGGTATCAAAGATCAGAATTTCAGGAGAATTCAGAATTTCGAGCAGGGTGGCGGGCTGAATCAGGTAAGACATGGCGGGCTCCAGAAACATAATGATCAGTATAACCTGTTCTGAAAGCCAGTGTGCGCTGCATTTTATCGTTTATTCTCTTGAAGTTGAAGTGGCTGAAATTGGGTCTTTGTTACAAAAACGAAACACAATCACAATCTTTTTGTGAGTATAAACACGCTCAAAGTGCAAGCTGAAGCATAGGGTACTTGCTTTATAAAACTTAAACTCATGATTGAAAGACGTATTTGCTGAAACCAGAGGAGGAAACAAGAAATGAAAAAATTACTCGCGTGGGGGGTGGCTGCGTCATGTTTGCTGGCCTGTCAAACAGGGCCTGTTCCCACCGCTCTCCAAAGTGTTCCAACAGGAAGCTTCAATGCTGCAGAGGTGCTTGTGGCAAAGCTGAAAGCCCAGGGGCAGGAGAATATTACGCTGGTGGATCTGGGCCAAGGCCGCAAAACAGGGGCCAGTTTTTCAATGACCCTGAATTTTAAGGATGCACCTGGTTTTGCCACCCAGGCTTCAACCAGTGGGGTGCCTTCGGGAGCAGGTCTGAACCAGCTGCGGGTGTATCTGCTAGAGTCTGCTGCCGCCCCAGGTGCTGGCGATATTTCTGCCTTGGTTAAGAATACGGGGGGCACTGCTGTGGCCCGTTCAGGGGTGGGTGCCCAGACTTTTGTTTTTGCCAATGTACCCGCCAATACCGCCGGCAAGAAATATTGGGTGGGTGTCAGTGCTGAGCTGAATATCACCACGGGCCCAGCGCCAGCCCCCTATACCCTGAATTTGGTAGCTACTCCCAATACCCATTTTGAGGGGACTTCTGCCAAATTGGTGGCTGTTTCAAGTGCCGGAGGGGAAGGTGCAGGTCAGGTTTTTGTTGATGCCAATTACCAGGTCAGCAATACCACGGCTTTGAGTCTGTCGATGACCCTCAAAAATGAAACCGGGGCTACGATTGATTCTGCGGTCACGGTCAATAACGGTACCACAGGTATCGGCGCCATTTCAGCCTCATAAATGACAAGGAGAAAAACCATGAAAAGATTTACAAAATTCAGTTTATCTGGGGTGGGCCTGGCGCTTTTGCTGATGGCCTGTACCCCCGGAAATACCCCGACCGTTTCACTGGAAGGGCTCAAATTTGCAGAGCTTTCACCGCTGGCCCAAAGCGCAGTCAATGCGGCCCAGGCCCAAGGCCAGAAAGACATTACGGTTCTGGATGTGGGTCATGGTCAAAAAACAGGTGCGGCTTTCAGTGTCTCGCTTCATTTTCAAGAAGGCAAAGGCAGTTTTTCGACCCAGGCTTCAAGCAGTGGGATTCCCGCCAGTACTTCAGCCAATAAGGTCGAAGTTTATCTGATGGAGTTTGATGGGGCACCCCCCAGTTCTGGCGCTTTGCCTACCACGGCTCCAGCCTTGAAACACAGTCAGGTTTTTGCCAAAAATCTGGTGGGGGGCGCGCAGACCTTTGTGTTTAGCAATGTGCCTGCCAGTGGCAATGCCACCAGCAAGTTTTACGTGGCTGCCCGTCTGATCTACGACAATCCCACACCGGCCTATCTGCTCAATCTGGTCAAACCCGCTTCAACCCCCATCACTCTGGCTTTGGGGGCCAATGGGCCGATTGTTTTGAGCAATGGCGGAGGCAGTGGCAATTCGGGCGGGGTTTTTGTCGACCCCCGTTATCAGATTGCGGCTGCAGACAATGCCCAACTCACCATGACCATGCAATTGGATGATGAAAAGGGTGCGTCGATTGATTCCAAAGTCACAGTCACCGATGGCACGACCGGTATTGGTGCCATCGGTGTGACTTCTCCCTAAGGCGGCCCCTATGCGCACAAGACACTTTCTCACTGGGTTGATCACGCTGAGTTGTGGGCTTTTGAGCGCCTGTCAGTTTTTCAGTGCCAATCAATCCTTAGAAGGTGTCTTGAGCCTGGCTGTTGAATTTCCCCCTCCGGGCACTTTTCATACCCAGAATATTTTGCCCGAAACCCGTGCGATTTACGTGATGGTACATGGCAAGGGCTTGCCCCTTGATAAACCTGCTTTCTGGGGCCCTTTGACCCGTTTGAACCCCCGTATGATGGTCAAAGGGGTTCCGATTGGGCCTCAAAACGTGGTGGTCGCAGCCTATGATCAGCAACGCCGTTTGATTTCTGCGGCCCATGAGGAAGTGATTGTGCAGGGGGGGGTGAGAACAGCCCTTACTGCTGATCTTCAGCCTGAACCCGCCTCTCATTTGAGTGCAGAAGAATTGAGAGCCCTGAGTCTGCTTCAACCCGAGATTCCGCCTGAGCCCTGTGGCTTTGCAACCCAAAGCTTGCAGTTTACCCTTGATTTTCAAGCTTTCCAGACCCAGCTGATCAAACCTGAAACCCAAGCGGTCTATCTGGTGGTCTATGGCACGGGCTTGCCGCTTGAAAAGCCCGCTGTTTTTGGGCCCTTAAGCCCTGCAAATCCCCATGTGACAGCCTCTCAATTGCCTGTGGGAGCCCAGGTCGTGATGACCGTGGCTGTCGATGCTGCCGGAAAATTTCTAACAGGCGCGCGTCAGGAAGTCGAAATCAAAGCCAATCAACGCCTTGCTTTGAACCAGGAGTTGCGGGAAGGTTTTGAGGGGGATTTAAAACCTGAGGAACTTGATTTTCTTAAAAAGTTGACCTTGCCTCAATTGCAAAAATTGGCCGAATTGACGGTTGAAATACCTCAACCGGTCTGCCCTACACCCTCACCTGTCGCAACACCCAGTGTTTTGGCTTCTCCTTTGCCGCGGATCACACCGAGCCCTGAGCCCACGCCTACTCCCTTGCCAACGCCTACCCCAACCCCCTTGCCGACTCCTGTGCCGACACCGCTTGCTTCACCTGCCCTGGCGGCCAGCAATCCCTCTTCTTCGTCCTCGTCATCTTCTTCTGGCCCTGTGCAACCTACCCCTACACCGACCCCGACAGGCGCCAATTTAAATCTTGATCTTACGATAAACAATGGGACGGTGGGAATTCCACCGGTAACGGCCTTTTAAGTATGAAAAAGGTGTTTTTTCTTTGCTTGATAATGCTCTTCTCTGCTTGTCAGGGGATAGCGTCTGATGTGGAATATTTTGGCTCCGAAAATACGCGCGTGATTCCCCTTTTGCCCGAAAAAATTGCACCGGTCACGGCGTCTGTTTTTCAGGTCAGCCCCAACCCCAACCATCGGGGGGCCTTGCGGGTCATGATCGGTTCAGCCTCGGGATTTCAGGTTCAAAAAACACAGGCCCAGGTTCAGAATATCAAGCTCTATCTGCTCAGCAGTAATTCAGGGCTTCAAAGCCCGATCTATGCTTCGCCTTTGATTGCCAAAACAGCAGCGACACAGGTTTTTACCTTTCAAAACATTGACAGTGGCAGTTATTATGTGGCGGCTTCGGCCTACGATTTCGGTGGGGTTAATATCACAGACAGCCAGAGCCCTGACAACCTTCAGGTCACAGATGGGGGTGTTCAGAATGCCTATGTTTCCAGTGGGGGGGGCGAGAGTGCCTTTCCTGGACGGGTGACCGTAACGGCGCTGACGCATGCCCTCGCCGATCCTCCCACTTTGAGTATCAATTTAAGGTTGGTAGCTGGGCCATGAAATGGATCTCATTCTGTTGTGTTCTATTGTTTTGTCTGAGCAGTGGCTGTATGCAAAGGTCTGCTGAACCCTTGGCTGTTTTACCCCAGGTGCCTCTTGAACGCTATGTGATAGATTTGGGCAGCTCAGAAAGCAGGGCTTCGTTCTCTGTGCGGATTGAACCCGCGCAAAGCTTTCAGATCCAGGCTTCAAAAAGTGGATACCCAGCCAATAATTGGGGCCAAATTCTCAGTTTGCGGGTATTTCTAGTCAATGCTGCCAGTCTTCCTGCGCCAGGGGTACTGAATCCTGTGGGCGGTAATGTTTATACCGTTGCTGGCAGTTTTTCCAGTGCGAGCAAGGATATTTCCTTTCACAATGTGCCGCCAGGCTCCTATTACGTCGCTGCCGCAGCCTATCTCACCAGTACGGGCCCTTATAATGCGGGCAGCAATATCACCCAGGCCGGTTCGTATACGTATTCAGAAGGCAATCTGGCCTTGTCCAATGGAGGCGGTCTTGGCGGAGCAGATGCAGGGCGAGTCGTGATCGATGCGCAGAATCAAATCAATGGCAATGCACAATTGCAAATTCCCTTGGCTTTAAGATCTGAAACTGGGGCGCAAATTGAAACCCAGATCAGTTTGATTGATAATCCCTAATAATCATTATTTATACTTATATTTTAGTTCTTTGTTTCAGTTTTTGAGATTGTGTTGATATTTTCAGATTTGAAGAGGGTATATAGACTAAAGAAACTTTATTGTGACTTTTACTGGGGGACTCAAGTCAGAATTAAGTGTTGAGAGAAAGGTTTATTAGTTATGAGCACGGTCAATGGAAACGTATCAGGTCTGAACTCAGACGTATATTCAACACTTCAGCGAATCCGTTCCAACAATAGCGGCCCTTTAACAGCACAAGATGCCCAGGAACTCAAACAGGCGATTGAAAAAGGGGGCCTTGACGATCAGGAAAAAGATCTGATTCAGGAATTGTTGACTGAGCACAACAAGGTGCAGGTCTATGGTGAGGATGCTTCCTTTGGCCCCAATGGTTTAAGTTTTGAAGGGGTTAGCCCAGAAGCGCGGCAAATTCTTGAGGACGTGGGGCATGTTGAACGCCTAGAAAACCCCGAGACTCCAGAGGGAGAACATGGGGCACCGGGAGAAGTCTCTCTGAATGAGCTGTTGCACAAGGCCGAGCACAGTGAGAATGAACATGATTTTGCGGTCTATGCCGAGGAAATCTTACATGCCAAATTTGGCTTGAAAAACGAACATGCGGGTGCGATTGCCAAAAATTTGTTTGTGGCCTTTCACGATCCCGACCCCGTTAAAAAAGCCCGTGCGATTGCTGAAACGATTGTACATCTCAATGAAACTCCCAAGGGCAAAGAGGCCATTACCCGTTTGACGGCCCCACTGATTCAGAAATTGCCAGCTGATTCCCCCATGCGCAAAATTTTGACCAAGCTTTTTTCTGATAAGAGCGCCTCTGACAGCCGGATTCGTTTTTTGGCAACGGTGATGGATGGCAAATTCGAAGGCTTAAAAGATATCCGTGCGACCTATGAACTGCTCAATGATTTTGGCCCTGAAATCAAGGCGTTGCTACCTGAGAATGTCAAGGATCATATTGAACGTTTGGAAACCCTGTTTGGCGCGAAAATGGGAGAGCATGTCAAAGATATTCTCAAAAATGTTTTGCCCATGGGTGAAAATTCGGATTTTGTACGCGCCACGATGAAGTTTATTACAGGAGATGGGGTCAACAAAGTCAGTGCTGGCATTGATTTCCTGAACTCCGTAGGCAAGCGGATTGTGGGGGCCGACAATGAAACCCTCAAGGCGATTTATGGATTTTTAAAAGTGGATGGCCGTACTGGAGATGCGCTCCGCCATTTGCTCAACCCCCATGCGCCTGTGCAATTGCGGGCTGAAGCGCTTGAGCATCTGGCGCATACTTTTCATGAACGCTTGGACAAGGTCATGGAACATTTTGGTGTGGAGCACGGTGACGATGTGCTGAAGCATGCCCATGAACCAGCTCCTGAAACCGGCAAAACCGGAGATGCTCATCCCACGGAAGAACCGCATTCCACGACAGATGCCCCTGATACCCCCAAAACCACAGGGGCTGATGAGCTTGCGACGGCAGAGGGCAAAGCGGCTGAAGAAGCCCTCAAACGTGAAACCCAAGTGGCAGAAACCGCTAAAAAACTGGGTTTGAATCCAGAAAGCGAAGCGGCACTGGCTAAAATTTTCTCTGATCCCAAAATGGACGAGAAAGCCTTCCAAGAAGGCATGCAAATGCTTGAGAAAATGGGCGCAGAAGAGGCCCAAGCCGCCTTTAAAGTGCTTCAACATATGGAACCCGATATCGCCCGCCGGATTTTTACCAATGGCCAATTGGGTGAAAAAGCACTTCAGGGCATGATGAAGATGATGCCCGCCCTGGAGCGTATGGGCATGTCGATGCTGGAAGTAGCCCCCAAACTGGCCAAGGGCTTGGGCAAAATCTTGCCTGTGGCAGGTGCTGTGGTTTCAGGCTATGATGCGGTTCGTTTGGGCAGCATTGCGGCGACTGGCAAAGATTTAAGCGGCAAAGAATACAAAGACCCTGATGTGCGGGCCTTGGCTTTGCTGGGAGCGGGTGCCAATGGGCTGGATACCGCTTTGGCCGTGCTTGAAGCGACAGGTGTTGGCAATGTTGATCTGCCTGTGCAATTGGGGCTGGCGGGTGTAGAAGTAGCGATCGATCTGATGGTGGAATACTATAATGAACACCCTGAAAAAATGCCCCAGGAACTGCGTTTGGGAATTAAGGCTGCGGCTTTGGGCGTTGCCGTGGGCGCACCCTTTGTAATGCCTCCGGCAGGCTTGGCGGCTACGGCTGCGGTTGCCAATATTTATGGCTTAGACGGAACGATCGATATCGCCAATGAACTGACACGCCTAACTGGCGAAACCGCTCTCAAAGGCATTGATAAACTGACTGAACTGCATGCCAAGGCCATGGATCGTGGGTTGGAAGGCCTGACCGATGGCCTCAATGGCCTGGCTGACGTGATTCGCAACCCCGAAAAATACGCGCAACAGATGGGTAAATCGGTTGAAGAGGTGATGGGGCAAGCCTATGACCTACTCAAGAAAAAAGCCGGAGAAGGTATTGAGGCTGCCAAGCAGGTCTATGGCGTGCTCAAAGATATTGCCACGAACCCTGGCGCATATGCCCAAAAGGCTGTGGATTTTGCTGTGGAAACGGGCATTAAATTGGGCAATGACGTGGCCTATGCTGCGGGCGCTGCTGTGGGTTTTGTAAAAGACATGGCGGTAAAAGGGGCTGTGGCCTTTGGCGAGGGGGTCAAAGCCCTCTATGACCTGGGGGCCGATGGCGTGAAAGCTGCCAAAGATTTGATTGGATCGGCTTTGCGCAAAGGCGGACAAGTGGCCCAAGATGCCTTGGCTTTTGCCCGTGACGTGGTCAATAACCCTGCCAAATATGGTGAAATGGCAGGCGAAATGGCGGCCCAGGCAGCTGCAGCTCTACGAGATGCCGTCAAAGCCGGAATTGCCAAAGCCGGAGATGCACTGGTCGCCCTCAAGGATATGGCCGTCAATGGCGTGGAAAGCGCGGTTCAGGGCATGAAGGACATTGTCTCAGCGGGGGGCGCGATGGCGGCCAAAGCTTTGACGTATATCAGCGAAGTGCCAGAGAAGGTGGCGCATGCCATTGGCGAGGGCTTGCAAGCCGCTTATCGGGCGGGCAAAGCCACGGTGGATATGGCCAAATGGGTCGCCCAGAATCCCCAGGCTGCTTTGCAGAAACTGGGTACTGCCGGTCAACAGGTTTTAACCTCCACCCGAGACTTTCTGATAGACACCGCCAAATCTGCCGGTAAAGGGGCTGCCGATGCTCTGAAATACCTTGAAGGACTTTACGATCGCACCGGTGCTGCTTTGGGGCGTTTTGGCGATACCCTGGTGGATCTGATGAAACAGGGCGTAAATGTGGGCAAGGATATGGTCGGACGTTATTGGGACGTGATCAAAAAGCGTGGCCCCGAGCTGATCTCGGCACTTGGCAATTTGGGCAAAGCCGGTATTGATCTGATGACCAAAATTGGCCAATGGCAGACAGATGCCGCCAAATGGGTGGTGGATGGTCTTTCCAATGCGGTCAGTACAGCAGGTTCTGCCGTGAAAAGTTATGCTTTGCAAAAATTAAACGAAATCGGTGCGACCGATGCGATTGTGAAACTGGTGAACCAGGGCAAAGCTACGCTTTCAGATCTTAAAAAGATGGGCAGCCAGGCGATTGAGGCGATTAAGAAATATGGAAATCCCGAAGCCTTGGGGCAATTGCTCAATGCGGGCATGGTCAAGGCCAGCGATATGATTTCTTCGCTGATGAGCCAAGGTGCCGATGGCATTCGCAAATTGGTTGAAACGACCCAACACTATGGGGGGTTGGCCAAAGAATTTATTGGCAAGCTCATGGCCGAAATGGGCTCAGCTTGGGATCAAAGCAGTATCACCAATGGTTATGCGCCTTTGCGCCATGTCATTGGCAAATACCTCGATCAGGCGGCGGCAGCAGGGGGCGAGGCTGTGGCCTGGATGAAGCAACAATTGGTTTCGGCCCTGGATACGATGGACAAAAATATGGAACGGGCCCAAGCGGGCAATTGGGTCGTGGTTTCGATTCCTGACTCGATTATCAATGCTTTGAGGTAAACAGGGAGATGTTGACGGAAGAAGATCCTTTTCCGCTGGCTGAGGGGCCGGTCGAATCGGTTGAACCCTTTGTGAATCCCCCTGTGGATTCAGGCTATCACCCGCCGCCACTTGAGCCCGTGCCCTTTGTCGATCCCTTTGCTGGGCTTGTGCATTCAGCGGAAAAAGAAATTTCTGAACTTTTTGCCAAAATTCATGTTTTTCCTTGGCAGTTGGTTCAGAGTGCGCACAAAAAATTGATGTCGATGCCCAGTGGGCATCCTTTGAAGCCAGCGCAACGTCGTCTGCTTGAGGCCTGTTTAAATCCAAAAGCCGATGCTTTGGCGTTTTTAAAGGACTGTAGCCTGGACGATTTGGGGGGCCTGGCCCAGGCCCTGCAAGAGTTGGGTCGGCGTAAAATGCCAATGAACCCCAGTCCTCAACTTTTACAGGAGCAGCAGGCTTTGCAGTATTTGTATCAGATTATCGAGGCGGAATGTCTTGCCCGTAATCTGTAAGCGGATTTTCAAGCAAGATTTTAAAATGCTATCGGATAATAACAAGAGACTTTAAAGTAAAGCAGGCGTGAACAGAATGTCCGGAATTTCCAGTTTTTTTTCCTCTTTTGTCGATTCTTTTCAAGCAGGAATGAAGAGCAATGCTCCTGCGCCTCCACCTGCTGCTCCTGCGCCTCCCCCTGCTACTCCGCCTGCTCCCCCCAAAGATCAAGCCGAGTTAAGTAAAGTATCAACGGCTCCTGCGGCCGCAGGAGCCCCTAAGCAGGTAACCTTTGGCGGTTCGGTCTCTGCTGAACCCCTGCCCAAGGTTGCCAATGCGCAGGAAGCTTTGGCCCAATTGCGCCAGATCGGTTTTATCACGGGTTCAGCCGGACGAGAAGCTTATCATTATGAGAAGCTTTCAGGACAAAGCGCAGATACGATCCGCCACTTGCAGTCTGTTTTCAGCCGCGACAGTCAGGGGGGCCGTGATCACAGTACCACCCAGTTTGCTCTGCGTGTGGTGGGTGCCACGCTCAGCCGTCCGGAAGAGCGCCAACGCTTTATCAAAACGGGGCTTTTGAACAGCAAAGATGCAGATACTTCGCTCGATCAGATGTCGCGTATTCTTCGCCTCAAGCCCGATGCCGAGATTGCCAAAGCCTTGAAAAACAGTTTGGGGTTGGCCAGTGAAAAACAAACCCAGAATTTTCTCTATAAAAGTGGGTTTTTAATGGCTGACAGCATGGAAGAAAATGGCCCGACCATTCATAAAAAAAACCTTCAACATCTTCCTCCAGCAATTGTCGAGCAACTGATTCAGAATTTGAATAAAGGGGGCATACTGAGTCAAAATGCCCCGATCGTCAACGCACTTAAACACCTGCATTAATCCCTGTCTTTTCTAAAAAGCCCCCCTGAAACTCAGGGGGGCTTTTTTCGTGTGTGAGTTTGAGTGTGCCTGCTTGTGAGGCTTTCGGCCCTTTTCAAATACCCTTTGTCTTTAGCTGAAAAACAAGACTTTCAGTGTGTGTTTGGATGATGGGAAAATATTTTACAAAATAATAAATAATTTTATTTACTTTTTTGTAAATAAAATATATACTCAGATCATTGAAGTCTTTCAAACCTAGTGTTTTCCATGGAGGAAATATTTATGAAATCCCGTTCTGCTCTGATTTTGATGATCTCTACCTTGAGTTTCTCTGCCTTGAGTCTTTCGGCCTGTGGGCCTGCACCTACGGCCACTCCTGCTTCACTGGGGGCACATTCCTACCCCATGCCCTCGGCTTCAGCGGCTTATCCTTACGCCTATCCTTCAGCTGCTCCTTCAGCTGCTCCTTCAGCTGCTCCTTCAGCCGCGCCGCTGGGGATGCCTCTGCCCTCAGGTACTTCAGCCCCCTCTGCGATGCCGACTTCTGCCCCTGACGCCACTCCCAATACCGAGAGCTATCAAACGATTCAGGAAAATCCTTTTCTGGCAGCCTTAAGCAACCCGCTTTCTACCTTCTCAATTGATGTCGATACTGCTTCCTATAGCAATTTGCGCCGTTTTCTCAACCAGGGCCAATTGCCCCCCAAAGATGCTGTGCGGATTGAGGAAATGCTCAATTATTTTCGCTATGCCTATCCCCAACCGCAGTCCGACCGTCCCTTCTCGGTCAGCACAGAGCTTTCAGAATGTCCTTGGCAAGCGGGCCATCAACTCTTGCAGATTGGCTTACAGGCGCAGTCGGTGGATATGAGCAAAGCCCCCCGCAGCAATCTGGTCTTTTTACTCGATGTTTCAGGTTCCATGTCAGACCCGAATAAACTGCCTTTGCTCAAGCAGTCTCTGCGTTTACTCATTGACCAACTGCGCGAGGATGATAAGGTTTCAATTGTGGTCTATGCGGGGGCTGCGGGTCAGGTTTTGCAACCTACTTCAGGGGATCGCAAAGATACGATTCTCAAGGCGCTGGATCAATTGGAGGCAGGGGGCTCTACCGCAGGGGGCGCAGGCATTCAATTGGCCTATCAGGTCGCCCAGGCCCAATTTATTCAAGGCGGCAATAACCGGGTGATCTTGGCAACCGATGGCGATTTTAATGTGGGGGCTTCTTCGGATGCCGAAATGGAGCGCCTGATCGAAGCCAAACGTAAAGAAGGCGTATTTTTAACGGTTTTGGGCTTTGGCATGGGCAATTATAAGGATTCCAAAATGGAAACCCTTGCCAATAAGGGCAATGGCAATTATGCGTATATCGACAGTCTGATGGAAGCCCGCAAGGTTTTGGTTCAGGAAATGGGCGGAACGCTGTTGACCGTAGCCAAAGATGTGAAATTGCAACTTGAATTCAATCCCGCCAAAGTGGCCCGCTATCGTCTGATTGGTTATGAAAACCGTTTGCTGCGGGCTGAAGACTTCAACAATGATGCCAAAGATGCCGGTGAATTGGGGGCCGGTCATACGGTGACAGCCCTCTATGAGTTGGAACCTGCCAGCCCAAACACTGCGCAGAACAGCAGCCTGAACTATTCTGAAACCCAAACCAAAGACTCAGCCTTGGGTTCCCAGGACTTGCTGAGCTTGAGCCTGCGTTATAAGGCGCCAAGCCAGGAAACCAGTCAGTTGATTGCACAAACAGTCAGCACCCAGGCCAAACCTTGGTCAGAAGCCTCAGAGAATATGCATTTTGCAGCCTCGGTTGCGGGCTTTGGCATGCTCTTGCGTGATTCTGAATACAAGGGCCAACTGAGTTTTGCACAGGTACAGCAGTTGGGGCGTGAAGGCCTGGGCGCGGATCGTGAAGGTTATCGCCAGGCCTATCTTGAATTGCTCAATCAGGCCGGGCGTTTGGGCTTAAAATAAGCCTGTTCAGCTCTCGTTGCGGATCGAAAGCTCAGTCAGTTCTCTGCGTGCCCGATCGATGAGCTGATCGACCCAACGCCGGTACATTTCAGCAGAAGGATGCAGGCCATCTTCGCCTACCAACTGCTGAAATTTTCCCATGTCACGGGAAAGGGTCGTGATATTCAGATATTGCACACCAAACTGGTAGCTCAAACGGGCATTGATGCGGTTGAAGCCGTCAATGGCTGAGGCTATCTCTGCGCGATCCCGATCTTTGGCAAAGGGGGTGACACCCCAGTCTGGAATCGAGAGTACAAAGACTCGTTCTTTGCGCATTCCGGCCAATGCAATCGCCTGGCGCAGCAACAATTCAAATTCCTGTTCGTATTCTGCTTCACTGCGATCTTGGTATTGGTTATTGACGCCAATCAGCAGAGAGACCAAATCATAGGGGGGAGTCAGGGACGCCTCTGCGATCGCCTTGCGCAAATCCTGGGTGGTCCAGCCTGTTTGGGCGATGATTTGGGGATCGGCAATCTCCAGGCCCCGATTGCGCAGGCCCTGGGTCAGTTGTTGGGGCCAACGCTCTTTATCGGTCAGGCCTTCGCCGATTGTATAGGAGTCTCCTAAAGCTAAAAAATGATGCATGATTTTACCTTTCTTGGGAATCACGGGTGTTTGGGTGCTTATCCATCCGCCCACAAAAATTGTTTTAAAGCGCACGGGCCGTGCTTTTGACCTGCTCCCAGCTTTCAGCGAGATCTTCCCAACTGACGCGGGTTTGCCCAATGACCCAGCGCAGGACATACACGCCTCTCAAGCGGGTATGGGTCATAAACAGCTTGCCTGAAGCATTGAGTGCTTCCAGCAGTTTTGGGTTGAGCCGATCCAGGTCTTCGGGTGTTTTTCCCGGAGGGGCGTAGCGAAAGCAGAGGGTATTGAAATGGACTGGCGCCAGCACTTCAAAATCGCTTTCTGCTTTGAGGGTTTTCGCCAAGGTCTGGGCCCAGGCCAGATGCGTCTGGATCAAGCTTTTGAGACCTTCTGCGCCATAACTGCGCAAAACAAACCACAGTTTCAGGGCGCGAAAACGCCGGCCCAGTTGGGGGCCCCAATCGCGAAAATTTTTGACCTGTGCGTCCTGGCCTGTTTTGAGGTATTCGGGGGTCAGGGCAAAGGTATCTAAGAGGGCCTGGGGGTCACGCACATAATAGGCTGAACAGTCAAAATTGGTAAGCAGCCATTTGTGGGGGTTAAACACAAACGAATCTGCGTATTCCAAACCATGGGCCAAGGCCTGGATTTCTGGCAGAATCAGGGCCGAACCGGCAAAGGCCGCGTCGATATGCAGCCAAAGCCCTTCGCGCTGACAAATGGCGGCAATTTCAGCCAGGGGATCTATGGCGGTTGAACCAGTGGTGCCAAAGGCTGCGACCACACAAAGCGGTTCGTAACCCGCTGCGCGGTCGGCCTGAATCTGTGTTTCCAGAGCGGTGGCCTGAAGGGCAAAGTTTTGATCGACCTCAATTTTGCGCAGGTTCTCGCTGCCCAGCCCGGCCATGCGCACTGCTTTTTCGATTGAGGAATGGGCTTCGCTTGAGCAATACAGCGTATAGCGGGGCAGGCCTTGTAAGCCTTGGCTATTGGCCCGGCCCTGGCTGGCTTTTTCACGTGCGCTTAAAATGGCGCAAAACGTGGCGGTTGAAGCGGTATCCTGAATTACGCCCACCCATTGCCTGGGCAGGCCAAGCAAATCGCGCAGCCATTCCAGCATGCGTTCTTCGAGTTCGGTGGCTGCTGGCGAGGTCAACCAGCTCATACACTGTGCTCCCAAGGTGGCCGTCAGCATTTCAGCCAAAACCGAGGGGGGGCTGCTATTGGCTGGGAAATAACCAAAAAATCGCGGGTGCTGCCAATGGGTCATACCGGGCATAATCTGGGTTTGAAAATCTGCGAAAATCGCGTCAAACGATTCTCCTGTGGCAGGGGCTGCCTCAGGGATCTGTTGATAAATTGCGCCTGGTGCAAGCTGAGGACTGACGGGCCATTGCCTGACCTCTTCCAGGTAGTCTGCCATCCAGTCTACCAAGTGGTGGGCGTGTTGACGAAATTCATGCGGTTCCATGGGGTTTCCTTGTGTTCGGAGTCTTTCGTATTCTAGCAGAAGCGGAGCCTGGGCTTGGTACTGGCACAGAAAATTTAAAGACGGGTTTTTCAGTGGGATCAGGTGTGTTGATTGTGTTTGGCCTGTTTGGCCCGGTACATCTGTTCATCGGCCAAAGCGATCAGCGCGCTGGCTTCTAAGAAATCAGAGGGTCCGGTTTGGGCCACACCCATGCTGACTGAGACATTTTCAAAATTGAGATTAAGAGCTTCTTGAAGGCGATTGACGAAGATCTCCTGGGCCTGGGTTTCAGTGCATTTGCTGAGAATAATGCAGAATTCATCGCCGCCATAGCGAAAGCAACTGTCGTCAATCCGGGCCAGGTTTTTAATCGCCTGGCCCAGATTGCGCAGAACCTGGTTGCCGTGTTCATGTCCGAGGCTGTCGTTGATTTGTTTAAAATTATCGATATCCAGGTAAACAACTGAAACGGGTTCGGCCCTGCGCTGGGCACTGCGCAGGGCTTTGGTGACAATCTCATCAAAAAGTCTGAAATTGAGCAGACCGGTCAGCGGATCGGTCAGCGACATTTTTTCGAGCTGCTGGGTGCGCTCTTTGACTTTGATTTCCATGGAGCGCGCGTATTGTTCACATTTCTGTTTTGAATTTTTTATTTCAACGACCATGCTGCGGATATAGGCGTCGAAAACCAGTGAGGTGTCCAGCATGATCAGTTTTTCGAGTGCGCTGATCAGGCTTCTTTTTTCAAGGGGCCCCACATAGTATTGCTCGATAATTTCATTTAAAAGTTTTTTCAAACTTTGAACCGCTGATAAAAAGAGTTTGGGTTCGACCCCAATTCGCTTATGAATCAGGCCAATGCGCAAGCGATTATTGACGTAGTCGAGATCATAAATTCCGTCAAAGAGGGTTTGAATATACAGGCGCTGGGCATTGCGCAGGCGCGTGAGGGTATCCGCATCACCGATCAGCAGGGCGATTTCCGGGATACTGGTCTGCATTTTATAAAAATCATCGACCAGGCGGTTTAAATATTTTTCAATTGTGGCTTTGGCTTCAGGCAGAATTTTTTCATCTTCAGCAGTGAAGGAAAAGAGCGCTTTGAGGTGCTCCAGCTCAAAATCGCTGAAGTGCATTTGCTCAAGCAGCGTCAGATCGGTCAGCTTCATAGAAGATCTCCTTAAGACACCCATCAATTGTTCTCTAGACTTTTTAAATTAAATGAGATCGGAAGCTAAGTCCTCTTTGATTTTAAAATTTTTTTCAGAAGCCAGTCAAGCGATAGATAATGCAGGTAAAGCGTGATTTTGGTCATCGACTTTTGAAAAACGATGCAAATGTGTCAAAATAGAGCCATTCATTAGCTGAGGAACCTGCACTCTGATTGCAGTTCTCCCTGTCTCTGGAGGTGAAAAATGGATTCAAAAGCGGCCCATTACCAGCGTATTTTACAGGCCATTCAAGCTGCCGCAGATGCAACAGCCCTGTCTCGGGCGGTGGCCCCACTTTTGCAGGAAACGGGTTTTGGTGCCAGCGGCATGGTCGATGCTGAAACCGGTGAAGAAACCCGCCTCAGTTATCTTGAAATCGCGGAATGCCTGATGGAAACCGATCGCCTCTTTTTTCAGAAGCCGATTGAGCTCTTGGTTATGGCCCATCAGCGCAGCAAGGAAATCATGCTGGGGGTGCCTCCCCGGCCACCTGAGCCTGAAGCGCCTCCCCCCTGGCAGCAGTTTCTCTAGAAAAAAAGCTGACCGTTGATGAAACGGCCAGCCAAGGACTTAGCGAGCGAATGGAATTGAAAAACAGATTGTTCAGGGGGCCGCTTAATGCAGCCGACCCAGGTATTTATTGCGCTTTTTGAGCCTGCTCCCAGCTTTCAGGATCCGAGGTGCGCAGATAGGTTTGTCTTGACTGTTTTTCCACGAATTCTTTCCTCCAGAGGTTTGGTTTTGTTTTTACTTGGGGATCAACCGCAGTGCTTTTTTTTAAACTGTTCCTGTTGGTAGCGCGCCTGCCAGCGCTGTGACTGGGCCTCAAGCTGCTCATAGATACGGGGGCGGTAGATTGAAAAATCAAGCCACATCATGCCGCAGGCTTCGCAATGTTCAATCTGTGCACCTCTGACTTTTTCTTCACGGACAAATGCCGTGGTACAGGTGGGGCAGGTATGACTCATTTTGACGCCTCCTTGGGGCTGCTGATAGAAAAATCATAAGCCAAAAATTTAACATTTACAAATTCAATGTTTAAATATAAACTATAGATAAAATCTATGAATTGGCTCAATTATCATCATCTCTACTATTTTTGGATGGTGGCCCGTGAAGGCAGTATCACGCAGGCCTGTGAAAAACTGCACCTTTCACAGCCCACGGTGAGTACCCAATTGCAAAGTCTTGAAAAATCAGCCGGTGAGAAATTGTTTCGGCGCAAAGGCCGTTTCTTGGTGCTGACTGAAATGGGGCAGATGGTGTTTCGCTATGCCGATGAGATTTTCAGTCTGGGTCAGGAACTTCAACAGTTTCTTTCCGGGGCCGCCAGTATGGAACGCCCGCTGCACTTGAGTATTGGCATTACCGACTCTTTGCCCAAATTGGTCTCCTATGGCATTTTAGAGCCTCTGCTGAATTATGCGACCCCCGTGCAGTTTGTCTGCTACGAAGACGACAATCTTGAGGGCCTGCTTATGCGGCTTTCGCGCTTTGAATTGGATTTGGTTCTGGCCGATGCCCCGATGTCGGCTTCGAGCCGGATCAAGGCCTATAACCACCTTTTGGGGGAGTCGGCGATCAGCTTCTTTGCGGGGGAGAGCTTGGCCGAACGCTACCAGGTGGGTTTTCCCCATTCTTTACAAGCGGCGCCTTTTTTGATGCCCTCGCAAAATACAGCTTTGCGCAAGATTTTGGATCAATGGCTGGCCCGCCATGAAATTCATCCCCGGATTGTCGCTGAGTTTGACGATATGGCGCTTTTAAAGGTCTTTGGTCAGGAAGGACACGGTGTTTTTGCGCTGCCTGCGGTTTCTGAGGCCAGTCTGCTGAAAACACCTGGCTTGTCTGTGCTGGGCCGTGATACTTCCCTGAAAAGCAGTTTTTACGCTATTTCAATTGAACGCAAAATTCGCAATCCTGCCGTGGCTTTTTTGGTGGAGAGGGCCCGTTCTTTACTTTTTGAAAGCTTGATGTGAGCACCATCACGCTGGGCGATGGTTCTGGCTCACAAACTTTTTGAAGGGTCTTTGTTAGAATGCAATCATTACAAGCTAAAGGAATGAGAGCCATGGCCAGAACACACGCTTTTCCCGAACAACCGGGTATGCCTGGCCGTGTTTATCAAATGATACAGAACCAGATGGAAATTGAACTTTCGATTCGTGAAGCTGAAGCCGCAGGGATCAATCCTGCTGAGCGCGAAAAGCTGAATCAATACCTGCGTCAATTGGGGCAGGATAGCGGTTTTTATCTCTGCCTGCCCGCAGAGGATTAAAACAGCAATTGATGCCTAAACTCTTGTGTTTGAGTTGGGTCTGTCTTGGACTTTTGCATCTGCCTGCCCAGGCTCAAAGTGCGGCGACGACCCCCAAGGTTTTTAAGCTGACCCAGCTGTCTAAGCTTTATGATGTGCAGATTCAGGTGGCGGCCTGCGAGAGCGATTTTTGCCGGGGCA
Organism: bacterium (Candidatus Blackallbacteria) CG13_big_fil_rev_8_21_14_2_50_49_14; assembly: GCA_002783405.1. Taxonomy (NCBI): domain Bacteria; phylum Candidatus Blackallbacteria; species bacterium (Candidatus Blackallbacteria) CG13_big_fil_rev_8_21_14_2_50_49_14. Next base: position 85,356 of record PFGG01000040.1, read on the forward strand.
AAGCCCAGTTTTCGTTGTTTCGCAAGGGCCAAAAACAGCCCTTTCAGGTGTTTAAGTTTGCTGAAACGCTTTTGCAGCTCAATGCCGGGCAAGTGCCCGTTGCCAATCAGACCCTGGGCTATGACCTGCAATCGGGCGTGCATCTGCAGGACTTTAATTTTGATGGTCAACCCGATTTGGCCCTGTGTGATGGCCAGGAAGCTGGCTATGGCGGGCCTTCTTACCAGATTTATCTTTATTCGGCGCGCAGTCAAAAATTTGAGCACAGCCCCGCCTTGAGCAAACTGGCCCGTGGTGAGTATTTGGGAATGTTTGAAGTGGATACGAAAAATAAAATTCTGCGCAATTTTGGCAAATCGGGTTGCTGTTATCATTTCACCCATGAATACAAGCTCAAGAACAATCAACCGTATAAAACCCGCGAAGTGATTGAAGACGGCCTGGCCGACCCCGCTGGCAAATGGCTGCAGGTGACCACTTCAGAATGGGTAAGCGGCAAATGGGTCAGCAAGGTCAAACGCGAGCCCATGTCCCAATAGTGGGCTGTTTTTAAAAAGGCGTGCCGTGGGTTTGCTGGTGCAAAGCACTGACCAAGCCAGGAAAAGGTTGCAGCCCCCGCATCAGCAAATCTGCGCTCTGAGGTTGAAGCAAAAACTGTTGTAGCAAGGCCCCGGTTTGAATCCGTTTGCGGAAGAGCCGGTTCCACCCCTGGCGATAATACTCTTCTAAAAGCCCAAAGGGAATTTTGCCTGAGAGGTAGGCAGGCAGTTGATCTGCCAGTAAAACCGCTGCACGCAGGGCCATGCTCATGCCATTGCCACTCAGCGGGGCGATCATGCCTGCGCTGTCACCCACCATTAAAATGCCTTCGAGCTGGGGGGCTTTGGGCAGAAAATGCACCTGGGCAATTACCAGCGGTTTTTCATAGAGGGACTGTCTTTCGGCCAGCAGGCGTTTGAGATGGGGGTTTTGCGCGAGCACCTGCTCTTCCAGGCGCTGAATCTCTCCGTCACAGGCTTTGAGACTTTGGCCCGAGGCCAGATAGGCCATGCAGTATTTTCCGGCTTCAATGGCTGAGAGCCCGCAATAGCCCCCAGGAAAACTATGCAGCTCTACGCGGTCTCGGGGGAAATCGAGCTGCACATGGTATTTGACGGCGATTTGGGCTTTTTCACGGTAGCGGGGCAGGGTGAATTCGCGCTCAAATTGCAGATCTAAATTGCTGTATTTTCCCCAGGTGCCACAGACTGTGCGGGCTGTGATTTTTTGCGTGCGGCTTAAAATTTCAAATTGGCCTGCGTCGCCAGAAATGCGGCTGACACGGGTGCCCTCTAAAACCGTGACCCCTGCTGCCTGCGCCAATTTAACCAGGGCCTGGTCGAGGGTATAGCGGCTGAGGCCGATGCCTCCGGGACGCAGGGGGAATTCCAAAGAGCGGCCCGAGGCGGCAGAAAAACAGGCGGTTTGAATGCGGGGGAGATTCATTTCTTGCAGAGAAATTCCCAGTTTTTCGAGCAGGGGCAGGGATTCTTCGGCCAGATATTCGCCGCAGACCTTGTGAAAGGGATAGTGGTTCTTTTCGAGCAGAACCACCTGCCAGCCCTGGCGGGCGAGCAAAATCGCGCTGGCCAGCCCGGCCACCCCGCCCCCAATCAGTGCGACGTCATACATAGCCCAGTACCCGATAGCGAAAAGCCCAGCACCACTCTAAATCGGCCTTCCAGCCGGTTTCGGCAAGCAAAGTTTCAAGCTCCCGGCGTTCAAAGCCCCGCCAAACCGAGAGAGGCGCATCGTGTTTGACCAGATAGGAGCGCGAAAAGAGCTGGGTGAGCAGGCGAATGCCGCCCCAGGCCAGCGGGTGGCGGTGCAAATCATTGATCAGCAGGCCATGTCGCGCAGATTGCTGACTCCAGCGTAAAAATTGCCGCAATTGGGCGGTTTCGAGGTGGTGACAAAAAAGAGAAGTCAAGACAATATCGTAAGCGCTGTCGATGGCGCGGTAATCACTGCAGATCCATTTAATTTCAAGACCCTGGCAGGCTTTTTGGGCGAAAGCCAAACATTCGGGCTTGAGATCGACCCCCGTCAATTGCAGCTTGATTCCCCTGGCCTGCCCCCAGTGGGCAATGGCTTTGAGGGTATCGCCTCCGCCGCAGCCAATATCTACGATTTTCCAGGTCTTTTGGCGATCGCGGATCAGGCGCTGCAGCCCTTGCAGGGTGACCCGGTGCCCTCCCAACCAGCGGTTGATGATTTCAAGCTCTTCTAAATTGCGCCAGAGTTCTGCCTGGGGCAGTTCTGGAGCATCGAGCAGCTCCTGGGCCTGTGAACGTTGACGTAAATCGGGCAGTATCATGGTTCGCTGGTAAACAGAGCAGTTTCAAGGGTCAGACCTGGGCCGAAGGCAGCAGCCAGGATATGTTCTGGGGTTGACCAGTCAAGATAGCGTTGCCAGAGCCGATCCAGCACAAAGAGCACGGTGGGAGACGACATATTGCCGTATTCGGCCAAAATTTCGCGTGAAGCCTGGAGTGTGGGGATTGCTAAGACTGCTTCACTGACATCGAGAATTTTACGCCCGCCGGGGTGAATGGCCCAGTGTTGAATATCCTGGGGGCGCAGAGAGAGGGTTTCCAGAGCCCTTTCCACCAGCGGGGAGATTCCCTGGCGCAGCAATTCGGGGATATAGGCACTGAGACGCATCAGAAAGCCACTTTCGGAGAGATCCCAAGCCATGTCTGACCAGCCCTCCAGGGCCACTGCCGAAGCTGTATTCTGGAGCTTGAGCACAGGGGCTGCCGGGCGGGCTTGTGCTCCGCAGAGCAGGGCTGCGGCTGCCCCATCGGCAAAGAGCAGATTGGCAGCGAGATTATCTGGGCTGGGGTCTTTCTGAAAATGCAGGGTGCAGAGTTCGACACTGACCATCAGCACCACGGCGTCGGGCTGGCTGCGACAGATGGCATCTGCCATTTTCAGCCCATGCAGGGCAGCATAGCAGCCCATAAAATGCACGCCGGTGCGTTGCGTGGAGGGCGAGAGGCCCAATTCCTTGAGCAGCATCAGATCGAGTCCGGGGGCTGAAAGCCCGGTACAGGTAATGGCGATCAGGTGGGTGATCTTTTCGCGTTTCAGTTCGCTGCTGCGCTCAAGGCAGGTTTCAACGGCGTTCAGGGCCAGGGGCAGGGCTTCCTGATGAAAGCAGGCCATGCGCTGGTTCAGGCCCGGAAAAGGTTCAAGATTCTGTGTGGGCGGATAGAGCCGACGCTCCTGCGGAGGGCAGCCATAGTCTGGAATCACGGAGTGGCGGGTTTGAATGCCACTGCGGGCGTACATCTTTGCCAGACGATCCTGTTCCAGGGGCGGCAAGGGCACCAGGGCCTGCATAAACTCCAGAATCGTTTCTTGGGCATGGGCATGGGCTGGAACTGCGGTTCCGAGCGAGACCAAATACGTCATCCATTCCTCCAAAGGCACATCAGGCCAAAACACAGATTAAGACAGGCAGAAGCCAGCAAGTTCAGCCGCATGGTATGTTCAAAACTGGCGGCTTGGGTATTTTTCCAGACCTTTTGAGCCCAGTAGATAAAATAGGCTAAAACGGGCAATAAAAAGCTTGAAAAAAGTAAGAAATCTTGCAGTTTCAGGTTAAGTGCCAGTATAACACCTGCCAGAGCAAAAAAGCTTCCGGCAAAGATAAAACTGCCACGGTAGCCCAAGACTTGGCTCAAGGTGCGATCTCCCCGTTCGGCGTCTTCCTGGTGTTGGTAAATCTGAGTCAGGGGGTAAACCCCCCCGATCAGGCTGGCGGCAGCCACGGCCAGGGCGGCCTGATGCGGGCTGAGCAGCTCCTGCCAGTGGGCCGGGGGCACGATGCCCAGCAGGACGGTGGCATAGGTCAAGAGGCCTTGAAAGACAAAAATCGTTAAAAAGCCCCCGATGGGGTATTGCTTGAGGCGGGTCACTTCCCAGCTATAGGCCCGTGAGGCGAGGATATAAACCCCGACCCCCAGGGCGAACCAGGGCTGAATCCAGAGCGCAGCAGCCAGGGCCAGCAGGTCCAAAACCAGGGTGGTATAGAGCAGCAGTTTGGGGGGCGGGGGCGGGGCTTTCAGCCCCCCAATCGGGGTGGTGTCGCGGTCGACCCAGCTGTTATAGCCATTGCTGGCCGGGTAAACCAACAGGTGCAAAATTACAGCAACCCACAGGGCCTGGTTTTCGTTAACGACCGCAGCCTGGCTCAGGGCCAGCAGGTAAATCGGCAGAAGCAGAAACGAAAAAGGCAGACGCAAAAGATGGAGGGTATCACGAATCGCTTGTCGCATCATTTTATTGTACAGGATGCCCAGGCCAGCGTCCTTTGCGTAATTTGAACTTCTTGACTGTACCTTGACAGCGGCCTTGCAAAAAGCTAGCCTCAAATCAGAATTTTGCCCCGGAGGGCCTTATGAATCGCACGGCTTTGTTTTCTTCTCTGCTTACGCTTTTATTCAGTCTGCATTTGCCTGCCCAGGCCCTGAATCTGGATCAGGTAGAAGTCAAAATTCACAGTTTGACCAACCAATTGCGGGCCGAGAAAAATTTGCCCCCGTTGAAGCCCCTTGAAGGCCTTTACGCTTTGGCGCGCAAACACAGCGAGGCCATGGCCAGCCAGCACTTTTTCAGCCATACCGATCCCCAGGGGCGCAGCCCGTTTGACCGCATGGCTCAGTTTATGCCGGGTTTGCTCAGCATGGGCTCGGCTGAGAATATCGCCATGCGCAGCAGCCGGGGGGAAGATGAAGACACCGTGGCCTTGGGATTGTTTACGCAATGGAAACACTCGCCCGGGCACTATGCCAATATGATCGGCAAGGGCTACCGGCATTTGGGCGTGGGGGTGGCTGAGAAAAACAATCAAATTTATGCCACCCAGAACTTTGCCACCGGGCTGGTGCTTTTGCAGAGCCCGCTGCCAGGAAAAATACCCGTGGGAACCTCTGTAAAATTGCGCTTTGAATTTTTGGCGGATTTTCCCCCTGCTGAACTTTCAGCTTATCTGCACGTGCCCGATAAAAATGCCCGCTTTTATACTTCCAGTGGTTCGTTTTATACAGGCGGCGGGCCGCTGACGCCAGCCTGGATCGACAAACAGCATTTTGTGCTGAGTATTCCAACCGACAAGGGCGTGGGCAAATACAGTTTGGGGATTGGCCAAAGCGGGGCCTATTACGATACTCCCTTTGCCTTTGAAACCACTGCGGGCAGATAATGCCATGCTGACGCTGCGTGCCCCCTTGCCCGAAGAACTGGAGACCGTGGTGGACTGGATTTTTAACGTGCAGGGGCTTGAACGGGCGTTTTTGAATGTCAGTGCCAGCAATACCCCCGCCTTGAGTCTTTATCAAAGAGCGGGCTTTGAACTGGACAAGGCCGGGGTGGCTTTGGATTGGTGGCGGAATTCCAGCAGACAGACGCAGACGCTTGGGCTATAATCCCTGTGTCAACGACCCCGGCCTAAAGGCCAGAGCTTGTAACTAACCAAAGGAGATGTTC